>DATNLP010000079.1:0-3297 GCA_035602795.1 Acidimicrobiales bacterium
CCGGCTCGGGGCCGGCCCTCGAGCTCGGCGTGGGAACGGGGCGCATCGCCCTTCCGCTCAGCCGGCGCGGCGTGCGGGTGCACGGCATTGAGCTGTCGCCCCCGGTGGTCGAGCAGCTGCGGGCGCGGCCCGGTGCCGACGCCGTCGGCGTGACGCTCGGCGACTTTGCCACGGCGCGGGTCGACGGGACGTTCTCGCTGGCCTACCTGGTGCGCAACACCATCATGAACCTGACCACGCAGGAGGAGCAGGTGGCCTGCTTCGCCAACGTGGCCGCCCATCTCGAGCCGGGCGGCTGTTTCGTCATGGAGGTGATCGTGCCCGCCCTGCGGGACCTGCCTCCTGGCGTCACCGTGCGCGCCTTCACGGTGACGCCCACGCATCTCGGCTTCGAAGAGTACGACGACCTGGCGGCGCAGCACTCGTGGTCGCACCACTACTGGCTGCTCGACGGCGCGTTCGAGACCTTCAGCGCACCCTTCCGCTACGTGTGGCCCTCCGAGCTCGACCTTATGGCCCGCCTGGCCGGGCTGACCCGCCGCGAGCGCTGGGCCGACTGGGACCGCTCGCCCTTCACGGACGAGAGCCGCAGCCACGTCTCGGTGTGGGAGAAGGAGCGCTCGCCGGCTCAGCCGGTCCGGCTCCAGGAACGCAGCGTGGCGCGGTAGCGGGCGTCCCAGTCGTCGTAGACGTCCCGCAGGGCGGCCCCGGGCCAGCTCGATGGCAACAGCTCGGCCGGCAGGAGGGGGTCGGCCTGGAGGTGGCGCAGCACCGCGGCCGAGAGCTCGAAGCCCGGCGCCAGGGCCTCGGGTCCGTCGGGCGGGAGGCCGTCGAGCTGCCGCCGGAGGGCGTCGGCGCGGCCGGACCACGCCGGCAGGTCCCACAGCCGGGAGGCCAGCTCCTGCGCCGCCGCGGGTTGCGCCGTCATGAGCTCGACGTCGCCGTCCAGGGCGTCGGGCAGCGGCACGGCGACGTTGGCCGGCCGCATCCAGACCCCCTCGCGCAGCTCGGCCAGGCGGGCGTAGGCCAAGGCGCGCCGGCGGGCGGCGCGGACCTCCGCCGTGCTGCCGGCCGTGGTCACGACGCCCAGCCACCAGTCGCCGCCGTAGGCGGAGGTGGCGCCGGCCCGGCTGGCCGATTGGCGCGACTGGCGGGCGGCCAAATGGCCGGCCAGCCGGTAGTGGCCGGCGCCATCGGTGGTGGCCTCGCCGGCGGCCACCATGCGGCTGAGGGCCACCCGGGCCCGGTTCTCGCTGATCCCGAACAGACCGGTCAGCCGGACCAGCTGGGCCACTGGGAGCTCGGGCGGGTCCATACCCAGGAGCGCGCTGGCCAGGACCGACCGCGCCGTGAGCGGCGGCGCCCCGAGGGTGGAACGGGTATTACTTGCTTGCGTCACTTGTCTAAATATCGTAATATAGGCGGATGGCCGTCACCATGGTGCCCGATGTCGCCGACCGGCCCGACGTGCTGCCGAGCGAGCGGCTGCAGGCCAACGGCATGGCCCTCCCTCCGCTGCGGGCCGACCTGCGCCGCATCGACGACGTGCGCAACGCCCTCTCCGTGGCCACCGTGTGGATGTGGGTCGTCGTCATCGTCGGCGGTGCCGTCTGGATCGACCGGTGGTGGTCCTACCTGATCGCCTTCGTGCTGATGGGGCCGATGTACGCCCGCTTTGCCATCCTCATGCACGAGGCGGCGCACAAGCTCCTCTTCACCAACAAGCGGTGGAACGACCTCGTCGGCAAGTGGGTCGTGGCCTATCCGGTCTTCACCCCGGTGCAGCTCTACCGTCGCGTGCACTTCGCCCATCACAAGGACGAGTTCGGGCCCGACGAGCCCGACATTGCGTACTACGCGCCCTACCCGTGCACCCGCCGGTCGCTGTGGCGGCGGCTGTTCCGCGACGCCGTGGGGATCAGCGGCTACAAGAACTTCGTGCCGCTGGTGAGGAACACGGTGCGGCAGGGGCCGTTCCGCCGCATCGGCCTCTCGATCTTCGCGGTGCAGGCCGTGCTCTGGGCGGCCATGTGGGCGGCCACCGGACGCTGGTGGATCTACCCGTTGCTGTGGTGGCTGCCCTGGATGACCGAGTGGCGCGTCATCAACCGCCTGCGCTCCATCGCCGAGCACGGTGGCATGGAGCGCAGTCCCGACCGTCGGGCCACCACGCACAACGTGCGACAGTCGCGCTGCGCCCGGTTCTGGATAGTGCCGTACAACACGGGCTGGCACCTGGCCCACCACGTCGACATGGGAGTGCCCTGGCGCAACCTGCCCGCCTACCACGCCGAGCTCGAGCGAGCTGGCTACGTGACCGACGCCATCACCTACAAGAGCTACTGGGCGCTGTGGAAGGCGCTGTCGAGCGCGGACGCAGCCACGGAGGTGGGGCGGCCGGCGGCGGCCTGAGCGGAGGAGCGCCTAGCGCGACGAGCGGGACGGCCCGACGTGCGTCCCGAGCCAGTCGACCATGGGCTCGGCGGCCCGGAACACCTCCACGACGCGCTTCTTGGCGCCCGCCGTGTGCAGCCATGACGCCGGCGGCCACGAGCGCGACGCCACCAGGCCCTTGAGGCGCAACAGCTCAATGCGCGGGTGCTCCTTCGGAAAGCCTCTCGGTGCCGTCTTGAGCGACTCCATGGCGTGGACGTTCAGCCCGGCCCGGCCCAGCACGTCGACGACGCCTTCGAGCGTGGCGCCGGGTCCGTCGGCCACCACGGCGGCGCGGTAGCGCTCGAGCTGGTCGCTCGACATGGCGTAGCTGCCGGCACCGCACAGCAGGCCGTCGGCCGACAACTGCACGTACCCCTCCCCGATCGCGGCGGCGATGGCCGTCTTGTAAGGGGACTTGTCGTGGCTGAACCGGGTGTCGCGGTAGGGACGGAAGAGGCGGGACTCACCGAACTCGTCCTTCAGCTCAGCCAGCAGCGCCTCCATCGGTGCCTTGACATCGCGCTCGTAGACCAACTTGTGGTCGAGCCAATACGCCTTGGTGTTGTCGGCCTCCAAGCCCTCGTAGAAGAGCAAGGCGCGCTCGGGCCAGCCCTTGAACGGCATGGCGCTCACGATATCGGGGCCCTTCGGCGCTGGAACGCGTTCAGGTCGGCCGTCATGCGTCGCACGCACTCCTCGGCGGCAATGCCTGCAGCGCCTCGACGGCCGGCTGCGTCACCTCTTCGATCGCCTCTTCGTCGAGGCTCCGCGATCTGGTCATACTCGGGCATGGCCGTACCAGCGATCCCTGTGGCCGCGCCGCCAGGACACCCCGGGCGGGTGCAGGAAGGAGATGCACTC
>DATNLP010000085.1:0-9597 GCA_035602795.1 Acidimicrobiales bacterium
CCACCAGCCAGTAACCCCCGCCGTCGGGCGTAGAGGCCATGCCGACGATGGGCTGGTTGAGGCGGATACCGCCCGTCGACCCGTTGAAATCGGCGTCGCCGTAGGAGAAGATGCCGCCATCGGAGGCCACCAGCCAGTAACCCCCGCCGTCGGGCGTAGAGGCCATGCCGACGATGGGCTGGTTGAGGCGGATACCGCCCGTCGATCCGTAGAAGTGGGCGTCGCCGTAGGAGAAGATTCCTCCGTCGGACGCCACGAGCCAGTACCCCCGTCCGTCCGGTGTCGTCGCCATGCCGACGATTGGCTTGTTCAAGTGGATGGACCCAGTAGAGCCGAAGAATTCGGCATCGCCGTAGCTGAAGATCCCTCCATCGGAGGCGACCAGCCAGTACCCTCCACCCGTCGATGTGGCGGCCATGCCCACGACAGGCTGCGAGAGGCGAATACCGGACGAGGCGGGGGATCCCAACGACGGCGCACCTCGGAAGGTGCTCAGGACTCCCGCGGGCGAGGCCGTCCAGTAGCCTCCGTCGGGATCGGCAGCCATGAGCCGGCCGCCGCCGTATTGACCGAGAATGGTCGTCGACGCGCCCGCGGGGATCGACGGAGCCGTCAACCCGGCGCCGAAGAGAATGGTGAGCAGCGTCGCGGTGGCGATCAGAGAACAGGCGCGCGCGGGGATGGTTAGCGCCTCAGATCGACATCGTTTCCGGTTCGTTCGCATCTTCCCCTTCACCCCAGGAAGGAGGGACCGCTTGAAGAGCGAACAGTGGTGGATCGCTTTTTCGGCGGCCCGGCTGACTCGGGGAGTCCCGTGGCTTTGCGTCCCCCCCTCGCGAGGGGTTTGCCATTCTCGACAGCTAATGATCGACAATTCGCGGCGCCGGATTAACGAGGTCAACCCAATCCACCACATAGAAACCGGCGAGCAACCCCGCATTGTTCCCTTACGCCGCCTGCTTCGACAGAGACCTCCGCTGGTCAGTTGAGCTGCCGGATTTGTAACAACGGATGATCAACGGTCGTTGGCGCTCCGACTTGCGGACTCGTGCGCAGATTTTCGGGGGTCCGGTGGTAGGCCGACGAAAGCAAGCCGTTTTGCTCTGGCGGAGCCCGCCGGGGCCTGTTTACCTCAGTTCGGCAACCGCAATTCCTGAGACGGCGACCAGCGTCGCCTCGAGGTTGTTGGCCGAAGGACCGACCTTCTAGAAATAGGCAGAACTGTGTCACCAGAGTGCTGTTCCGTTCCAGCCGAAGAGCATTGCCTGAACGCGGCTCGGGATGGGCATGCGTCCCGTGGCAGCCTTTGCTCGGCGCCTCGCCTCCCATGTGATGAGACCGCGGGTCGAGCCGGTGGCTATCTGGAGCGATTCAGTCCGCGGCGGCGCAAAGCGGAACCCCCGACTTCGCCGCCGATACGCGGCTGGATCCCGGTCATCTCGCGATAGATCGAGCCTTGCGCGCTTCCGCGATATGGTCCCAGATGAGGTGCGCAACCTTCGCCTTCCCGGCTGCCCCCAGAGCCGCCCGCTGAGAGGGGTCGGCCGACAGTTCCCTTACGGCCTTGGCCAGAGCATCGACATCGCCTTCGGGAACGATTGCGCCCACGTCGCTTCCGACGAGTTCACACAGGCACGGGATGTCAAAAGCCACAGCGGGGGTCTCGACGGCGAGAGCCTCAGCTGCGACCATTCCGAAGGACTCATATCGACTCGGCATTGCAATGAAGTCGGCACCGGACAGCCATTTGAACCGGTCCTCCGGTGGAACCCACCCGACGAAATGCACTCGATCCAAGACACCAAATTTCAGCGCCAAGGATTCAACGGCGTCACGGTCAGGACCGTCGCCGGCAATGACGAGCTGTTGCGGTATGTCGTCAACGACCTTCGCGAAGGCCTCGAAGAGAAGGTCGGGACCCTTCTGGTAGATCTCTAGCCGTCCGAGGTAGAGGATGTCGCGGCGAGGGCCGGCCCAGTCTTCAAAGGCTTCCTCCGGCAAACCTGCGGGGACCACTGACTCGATGGCCATGGGATTTCTAGCTCACCGTTTCCGCCAGGTCTTCTGAAAGGGCGATGATCCGCCGGTGCGAGCGCAAGCCGATCTGTTCGACCAAGTGGAACGCGAAGTGGCACTGGCGCGCTTCGTCGGAGGCGAACAGCCACTGTGCGACTCCGATGACAGGTCGCCGAGTTGTTGCCCGTGTCCGGGAGTCGGTGGGGCCGGCACCCCAAAGCTACAGCGACGCTTCCGCACGCCTCGAGCACGAATTCGCCGTTGAGAGTGGTGACGTCGTCACGTCGCGATCGGATCCTGCTTTGCGCCCATCGCTTCGCCCTTGAAGGGCTCGGGCTGGTATCGCCGTTGCACACTCCTCACGGGTTGCTTGGTAATCCGCACCCTGCAGACCCGCCCCCGAGTGCCCTTCGGCGGCGGCCATTGCAACGCCGCTCGGCCTCAGTCGATCCGGTCCGCCCTCATGCTCGCCACACGGGCGAGGCTTTCGCGCGGGCCGAGGTGGAACTGAGCCGGCTGGGGCAGACCGGCCATCCTCGCCGTCGTCGAATAGGACTATGCCGTCCCTCGAGCGCTCTCTCGGTTGAGCGCCGACGGCCCGCCAGGACACTTGCCGGCCCTGCCTGGGGGCCGGCCCGCTCGTTGGTAGCGTCGCTGTTGTCGCCCCCGTAGCTCAGGGGATAGAGCATCGGTTTCCTAAACCGTGTGCGAAGGTTCGAATCCTTCCGGGGGCGCTTCAAAAGTCCAGGTCAAATAGGATTCGCGATGCTTCTACGTAGGCATTGGGAATCCCTTGGGAATCTCAGCTACGGTGGATGCGTGCGAGGTCACCTGGAGTCACGGGGCAAGAACGTCTGGCGGGCCAAGGTGTACCTCGGGCGAGAGGAGGGGAATACCAAGCGCTACTTGCAGCGCACCATCCACGGGAGCAAGCGCCAAGCAGAAGATGTCATGAATGAGATGCTTGTCGAAGCGGGCCGAAGCTCTACTGCGATTGTGGACGGGAGCTTCAGAGACCTCTCAGAGAAGTGGCTCGGACTGGCGTCACAGACGCTCTCACCGACAACGTTGCACGAATACGAGCGCCTGCTCGACCGCTTGATCCTGCCGCAGTTCGGTGATCGCAAGGTGCGGACGATCTCGGCTGCTGATCTCGATTCGTTCTACGCCTTCCTGGGACGCCGAGGTGGCCAAGACGGCAAACCGCTTGGCGCGCAGAGCGTGCGGCACGTGCACGCCCTCATCCGCCGGCTCCTGAACCAAGCCGTCAAGTGGAATTGGATTCCGACGAACCCCGCAGGGAAGGCCAGCCCGCCACGCCTCCTACCGCGGAACCTCGAGATACCTACTCCTCAGGCGTTGGTCGATGTCCTCCACCTGGCAGACGAGCGTAATCCCGAGTTGGGCTGCTTCCTCCATCTCGCCGCCGTTACGGGTGCCAGGCGCGGTGAGTTGTGTGCCTTGCGATGGACTGATTTCGACCGAGGCTCGCTGCAGATCAGTCGATCTGTCTACGGGAGCCGGCAAGACGAGTTGAGAGAGAAGGGGACAAAAACTCACGCCGTGCGTCGTGTGTCTCTTGACCCGCAATCCGTCGACCGTCTGGCCGAACTCCGGAAGAGCTCACGGCAGCAGGCCCGATCGTGCGGAGTCGTTCTATCCGAGGATGCCTTTGTCTTCAGTGACGACCCCGACGGCAGTCGTCCCTGGCGCCCGGGTCGCGTCACGTTGGCGTTTCGCAGACTCTGCGACGAGGTCGGAGTCCCAACGGTCCGTCTACACGATCTCCGCCACTTCGCAGCCACGCAGTTACTCGCTGCAGGGGTCCCGGTTCGCACTGTGGCAGGGCGGCTTGGTCACGCCAATGCGGCGACGACCTTGAACGTGTACGCCCACGTGCTGGAATCCTCAGATGAAGAAGCGGCCGGGGTTTTGGGCCGCCTACTCGCCAACGACTCGAGAGACACGAGACCGTGAGGCGTCTGATGCATGATTCTACCGAAATACATACCGCCAGGTGCAGAATTCGCCGCATGAGGTGCATCGCCGATGGGTGACAAGAGCAACATCGAGTGGACAGAGGCGACTTGGAATCCAACAACTGGATGTGACAAAACGAGCCCAGGGTGTGACCGCTGCTATGCCCTCACCCTCGCCAAACGATTGAAGGCGATGGGCCAGCCCAAGTATCAGCACGATGGCGACCCGCGGACCTCAGGCCCCGGATTTGGCCTGACGCTCCATCCCGACGCCCTGGATCTCCCCAGGAGCTGGAGAGCTCCACGCACAATCTTCGTTAATAGCATGAGTGACCTGTTCCATCCGAAGGTGCCGATTGGCTATATCCAGGATGTTTTCAAAGTGATTGCCGAGACGCCGCAACATACGTATCAGGTCCTCACGAAGCGCTCCAAACGGCTCGCGCAGGTGGCGGGAGAACTTCATTGGCCGCTAAATCTCTGGATGGGTGTGTCAATCGAAGACAGCCGATACTGCTTTCGGATCAACCACCTCCAAGCGGCTCCGGCCGCTATTCGCTTCCTTTCATGCGAGCCGCTCCTCGGACCCCTGGGCGAACTAGACCTGAACGGCGTTCATTGGGTGATCGCTGGAGGTGAAAGCGGCCCGCACTCTCGGCCGGTTGATCCGGCGTGGGTTCGTTCGATACGCGATCAGTGCCGTGATGAGCTTGTCGCCTTTTTCTTCAAACAGTGGGGTGGCCGCACCCCTAAGGCGAACGGTAGGCGACTCGACGGCATCCTCCATGACGAGATGCCCGAGGTGGTCATAGCGTAAGCATCCAATGACACGGTCGTGGGGGTTCTGGACAAGCTACAAGCTGGACCTTCTTCAGCGATACCTCGAGGCGTTCACCACTGCCGCGAAGCGGTCACCTGAAATTGTCTATCTCGACCTCTTCGCTGGCGAGCCCGAAAACATCGATCGGATGACAAAGCTTCCGATCGATGGTTCGCCCAGAATTGCCCTTGGAGTTACTGATCCTCCATTCACCCGCCTGCTCTTCTTCGAACTAGGGCCCAATGTCACCAGGCTACGAGAGGCCCTTGAAATGAATTTTCTGACAGGAACTGGCGCGTCTATCGAGATTGCAATGCCTCCATTGGCAGTGCGCTAGCCGAGCTTGAGGGCGCGAGGTGGGCGCCCACCTTCGCATTCATCGACCCCAATGGTCCGCATTACACCTGGCGGACACTCGAAACCCTCGCAGCACACAAGGGGCCCAGCGCGAGGACGAAGGTGGAACTCTGGATGCTATTTCCAGATCCATTGTTTGCCCGGCTACTTCCGACTACAGGCGACGTACGACCCGTTGACAATGTAGCGATCACAGCGATGTTCGGCGTTCCCATTTGGCATGCGATTTGGAGGGCCAAGCTCGACGGCGAAATAGGCCCAGCCGAGGCACGAGATGAGTACGTCAACCTCATGAGGTGGCGGCTAGAGATCAACCTCGGGTACCGATGGACTCATCAGCTAGAGGTGCGCAACACCTTTGACCGCCCGCTGTACCACATGATTTTTGCGACGGATTCAGAGCCTGGACACAAAATCATGTCGCACATCTACGACAAGGCCATTAGTGAGTTTCCCGAGAGAGCGCAGCAAGCAAGAAATCAGCATCAGCAACGCAAGCGCGAAGAGCTTGGCCACTATGATTTGTTTTCTTCAGCCGGAGGATTTGAGGCACTGGGAGGTTCGCTGGGGCCGGTGTCCGATGCCCCGGAGAAGGTGTACGAATATGAAGCTCCAGAAGAGCCCCGTGAGCACCACGAGGCCACCTGTCCCTATTGCGAATGGGCCTGAATCAGGGTGCGCGCACTCGCCACGTACAAGTACCCGGAGGCCCATTCGGGATGACCATCCGATCCACTATGTCTGATCTAGTGGGCTTGAACTGGGTCTTCAGTCCGGGGGCTATGTCGTTGCTTTCCCGTACTGTCCATTCGATTGCCACAATGGATTGCCAAAGTAACTCTGCTGTCAGCGGGCGCTTCGGTCGACGCGCCGATGTCTTTTGAGTTGGCCCAGTTGCGCCCGTAATAGCACTCGGTAGCCCTCGAGGGTTCAGGAGCGAGTGCCGGATCGGTCCGACGAAGGGATCATCGATTTACGTGTAGTCGACAACAAGGATCCTCCGCTGTTCGGTGTTTCCCTCATGATCAGTTGCACTGTCAAGATCCCTCTTGGTCAAGTAAATGACGAGTGAAATCCCGGCGGCGACTAGGCCTGAACCTACTGCGATGAGGAGCCAAACCAGCCGCAGACCGCCACCTCGCCAGCCCAGTACGAGCGCCGCTGCGCCGACATAGTTCAGGCACGCTGCGACTGCGAGCGCGTACCGTATTGGTCGCAGCAGCCTTGAGGCGATCACATGCTCTCCGGGGCGGACGAGGTATGCCGCTACAAGTGACGGAGCAACCAGCAGCAAGGCAATCGCCGCGTCTGAACGCTGCTGAGTGGCCGTCTCAAGTCGACTAATGAATACCCTCCCAGCAATCAGGATCCCTGCCATAGCAACACTCGTGAGCCACATTGCGCGCAGGAACCCCAGGATCTGCACACGCATCGACACAGCGACAACATGCTCCCCTCTCTCGATCCCTGTCGCCGTATAGACCTGCACAGATTCAGCACCCAACCGCGCTTCATACGACTCGGCGGGACCTGGAATCCTGACGGGTGCTCGCTGAACGCGGAACAGACCCACTTCCGTTAGCGCGATGTCCGTCGGAGCTTCCACTCGGAGGTGGTACGAACATCCCCAACCTACGGAAGGGGCAACGACTGACAGCTCGGTCGCTTTGAGACCAAGGCGCTCCGTTACGAACAACTCGGTGTAGGGGACGTACTCCTGGTACGAGAACTTGACGATCTGGAGATGCGAGTCAGTGGCAACCTGCGTCAGCAAGATGAAATTGAACGTAAGGTCCCGAAGGAGCCTTGAGAACCCTTCGTTCTCGAGCAGCGTTCGCCATGTCTCGTGATCCTCGGCGGCCCAGCTGTTTGGCTTCTCCCAGGACGCCAGGAATTCGCTGTACAGGGTGTCGTTTTCCTCGGGGAAGTCGTAGGCAAGTTCTCGGAGGCGCGTTGCAACGGCGATAGAACGACGGTGAAGGGGCGCCCCGAGCACCCCGTCCGCAGCGACGCATAGTGCCGACCAAGCGAAGTACGAGTCGACGGACCGGGGTACCACGGCGAGCGCTCCGCCGAATCGGTCCCTGAGATCGAAATCAACCAAGAGGTCCTTTCGGAGCACGGCGATCGGCACCAGGGGATATGCGCGATCCATTGGGCATTTCGCACTTGCCATCTTGAGCTGCGCGATGTCAACGTCGAGAGTCGTCCGCCGTTCGATCGTGTCGACGTCGAGGAAGCTGACTGTTTCGACTCTCCGCCGGAGCCAGGGGGCATCTTTCAGGAAGCTATGCACAAGTTTCCCTATCTGGGGGTGAGATTTGTCCATTGATTGTGCAAGCACGGTGCGATTATGGTAATCCACGCAACAAATGCGCCACCTGGAACCTGGCGAGTCAGAGGCCAGTCCGACAGCCCCCAGGGGTGTCCGTATCCCGGTCACTGGCGCCCGCTACTCTCGAACCGTCCTCGACATTGGAGCCCAATGCGCCTGATCACAAAGTCCTCAAAGAGCCAGTCTCGGGGGGCCAAGCCCGCGAAGCGGGCAGCCTCGAAGAGAGGTGGTCTCAACGTGAACTCTGCGGAAGGTATCCGCTTTGCTTACGCCTCGACGCCCCTACCCGGGGCTAAGGACAAGGCTCAGGCCAAGTAGCTCCCTCGTCCGGCCCCCGACGTCGCTCGCCGAGTCCGGCCCCCGGCGTCGCCGGCCGAGTCCGCAGATTTTGTTCCGCCGGCGGCCGATCTCTGGCAATCCTGCTCCGAGCTCGAGGAGCCGGGCCCGGGCCCCATGACGAAACCGGTGCAAGGCGACGTCGGGCACACCGGCCCGGGCACAGGCACGCCGGACCACGGCCCGCACGGCGGTGGTCGTCATCGGGCCACCGTCTGACCCCAAAGAGACGAAGACCGCCCGACAGCTCGGGTCAGATCCGCGTCGAGACAGGTAGTCGCTCAAGGACTGCCCGACGTCGTCGGGCAGAGGCAGCTCGTCGGCCGTCGCGCCCTTGCCGCGAATGGTCAGGGTGCCACTTCGCCAGTCGAGGTCGTCGAGATCGAGCCGGGTGACCTCACAGGTGCGGAGCCCCAGCCGGATCAGCACGTTCAAGATGGCACGGGCACGCGCACCGCCCACGGTGTCGGCCCGAGTCGCCTCGACCAGCCGCGGCCCGATTTCTGGGT
The DNA here is from genome assembly GCA_035602795.1 of Acidimicrobiales bacterium. Lineage (GTDB taxonomy): Bacteria > Actinomycetota > Acidimicrobiia > Acidimicrobiales > RAAP-2 > Bog-473. The sequence continues at coordinate 8,353 of DATNLP010000085.1, forward strand.
CGAGGTGCTTGGGCAGGGCCTGGACTCGAGAGCCGGCCAGCCAGGGTGCGGCCTGGGCCAGCGGGGTCGTGATGAATCCTTGGACGAAGAGGTAGCGCAAGAAGGAGCGCAACCACACCACGATCTCTTTGACCGTGCGCGGGCTCAGGCCGCGGGCCGACTCGGCCAAGACGAAGGCGGTGATCTGGGAGGAGCCCAGCGTGGCGATTGCGCCCGGGTCCGCACCGCAGAAGCGCTCCAGGAATGCCCCGGCCATCGAGACGTAGCCGAGGACCGTCAGCGGAGCAGGCCCCGCTCTCGCTCGAGATACTCCCGATAATGGGCCATCAGGTCCGACGGTGCCGCCCTTCCGACGGGTCCACCGGGTCCGCTTGCGTTGTGTTGATCCATCCTTCTCCTCCTTCGCTGCGAAGGAAGGAAGTCTCGGTTCAGCTCACGGATTATGCCGAGGTCGGCATCGCTGGAATCTCTAGGTCAGTAGGGGGAACGCCTGCACCCGCCCCAGCACCTCGGGATAATCACGGGGTCGGCATTATGTGCATTATTCCGACATCGGCATAAGTCACACACTTGCACTGCTTCCGCAGTGCCCGCCGCTCTTGGCCCGCCCGCCCGATCCCGGCGGCGTGACCGTCGATGATCCGGCCGAAAGGCGGCATCCAGGCCGGCCGGTTCCCGGCCGGCGATCAGCATTGTGGTGAGCGGCTGAGTTCCCGGGCCGTCAAGGCACGGTGCCGACACGTCGGCACCTCGGCTGCGCCGGCCTGTGACTGCCCTGGCCCCCACGGGCCAAGATTTTTTGGAAAATCCCAGGTGTGGACACTTCCGTGGACGTTGGCGTGGACGTTGACGTGGACGTCCAGGGCGCACGCTGCGGTCCATGCACACCACCTACCGCACACTGCCAACACCCGAAGAGCGCCTCGTCTACACCGTCGCCGAGGCCGGCGAGCTGCTGGGAATCTCCCGGGCCTTTGCCTACGAGCTGGTCGCCCGCGGCGAGCTCCCGGTCATCTGCCTGGGGCGCCGTCGCCTCGTCCCAAAGGTCGCCCTCCTGGCCCTGGTCGGCCAGGGCCTAGTTGGAGACAACTCGACCGCCGGCCCCGCGGCGGGCTGAGACGGTGCTCTCCATCGGCAAGATGGTGGCGCGCTCGGAGGAGTACTACATCCGCACCGTGGCCACCGGCCGCGAGGAGTACTACACCGGCTCGGGCGAGTCTCCGGGCTATTGGGTGGGGGGGGGGG
>DATNLP010000091.1:0-2978 GCA_035602795.1 Acidimicrobiales bacterium
GGCCTGCAGGGGTTCATGATCTTCATGCTGGCCTTCGGGTTGCGGCGGATGAACGGCGTGGGGCTCTACTGGTACGGGCTGGTGCTGGCGGGGAGCGGGGTGGGGGCCATCATCGGACTGGTCCTCGTGGGGCGGTTGCGCAAGCGCATGACCGAACAGCAGCTGCTGCTGTGCTCGCTGTGGCTGATCGCCATTTCGGCGGCGGGCTGCGCCGTATGGGGGACGCTGTTCGCTCAGGTGGTGCTGGCGACCATGGTGGGGCTGTGCGGCGCGGTGGCGCAGCCCTCCTTCGACGCCATGACGCAGCGTTACATCCCGCCGTCGGCGCAGGGCCGGGCCTTCGCCCGCTTCGGCATGCGCCAGCAGCTGGTCTGGGTGGTGGGTTCGTTGATCCCGCTGATCATCGCCTTCACCCTGCCGCAGGGTGACGCCACCATGGCGGTGCTGGCCGCCCTGGGCGGCCTGTCCTACGTCTCGGGCCGGCGAGCGGCGCGGGTGCCGCGCATGATCCTGCGCGACTACCGGAACATGGGAGAGGCCAGCGGCTGAAGTTCAGCCGTTCAGCCGTTCAGCCGAGGCGCTGCTCGAGCGAGTCGACCTGCTCGGTCAGCGCCTCCGGGAGGCGGTCGCCGAACTTGGAGTAGTACTCGCGGATGAGCGGCACGTCGGCGCGCCAGCCCTCGACGTCGACGCGCAGCAGCTCTTCCATGTCCTCCTTGGACACGTCGATGTTCTCGATGTCGATGGCGCCGGCGGCCGGGACGGCGCCGATCGGCGTGTCGAGGGCCTCGCCCGTACCGATGACCCGGTTGAAGATCCACTCGAGCACGCGCGAGTTCTCGCCGTAGCCGGGCCACAGGAACTTGCCGTCCTCGCCCTTGCGGAACCAGTTGACGTAGAAGATCTTGGGCAGGACGTCGCGGTTGGGCGCTTCGGCGCCGATGCGGAGCCAGTGGGCGAAGTAGTCGGCCATGTTGTAGCCACAGAAGGGCAGCATGGCGAAGGGGTCGCGGCGGAGGTTGCCGACGGCACCGGCCTGGGCGGCCGTGGTCTCCGACGTCATGATGGAGCCGAGGAACACGCCGTGCTCCCAGTCGTTCGACTGGAACACGAGCGGGATGACCGAGGCACGGCGTCCGCCGAAGAGGACGGCGCTGATCGGGACTCCCTTGGGGTCCTCCCACTCGGGGGCGATGGCCGGGTCCTGGGCGGCCGGCGCCGTGAAGCGGGCGTTGGGATGGGCGGCCGGCGTGCCGGACTCGGGCGTCCAGTCGTTGCCCTTCCAGTCGATCAGGTGCGCCGGTGGGTCTTTGGTCATGCCCTCCCACCAGATGTCGCCGTCGTCGGTGAGCGCGGTGTTGGTGAAGATGCAGTTGCCGTCGAGGGTGAGGATGGCGTTCGGGTTGGTGTGCTTGTTGGTCCCGGGCGCCACGCCGAAGAAGCCGGCCTCGGGGTTGATGGCGTAGAGGCGGCCGTCGGCGCCGAACTTCATCCAGCAGATGTCGTCACCCACCGTCTCGACCTTCCACCCCTCGATGGAGGGGATGAGCATGGCCAGGTTGGTCTTGCCGCAGGCCGAGGGGAAGGCACCGGTGATGTACCGGGTCTCGCCCTCGGGGGAGGTGAGCTTGAGGATGAGCATGTGCTCGGCCATCCAGCCGGCGTCGCGGGCCATGACCGACGCGATGCGCAGCGCGAAGCACTTCTTGCCGAGCAGAGCGTTGCCGCCGTAGCCGGAGCCGAACGAAGTGATTTCGCGGGTCTCGGGGAAGTGGACGATGTACTTGTTCTCGGCGTCGCACGGCCAGGGCACGTCGGCCTGACCGGGTTCGAGCGGAGCGCCGACCGAGTGCAGGCAGGGGACGAACTCCCCGTCTTCGCCCAGCACCTCCAGGGCGCCGGTCCCCATGCGGGTCATGATGCGCATGGACACGGCGACGTAGGCCGAGTCCGTCAGCTGCACGCCGATGTGGGCGATGTCGGAGCCGAGCGGGCCCATGGAGAAGGGCACCACGTACATGGTGCGTCCTTTCATGCATCCGGCGAACAGGCCGTCGAGGAAGCTGCGCATCTCGTCGGGGTCACGCCAATTGTTCGTCGGGCCGGCGTCGATCTCCTTCTCGGAGCAGATGAAGGTGCGGTCCTCGACCCGGGCCACGTCGCCCGGATCCGAGTGGGCCCAGTAACTGTTGGGTCGCTTGGCGTCGGCCAGCTTGGTGAACGTGCCGGCGTCGACGAGGTCCTGGCACAGGCGGTCGTACTCGTCGGCGGTGCCGTCGCACCACTCGATGCGGTCGGGGGTGGTCAAGGCGGCCACCTTGTCGACCCAAGCCAGGAGTTTCGCGTTCTTCGTGGGCGCCATATCTGGGGGATCAGCTCCTTCGTCGGCCGGTTTCGGTGGGGTCCAATGCTAGGCATGTGCCGTGGGATCCCCCAAACCTCGGGACACGCCGCCACTCGCCGGTGAGGACGAGTTGGTCCAGTTTATTCGGGACGTGCTGGGAAACGGAATCGAGGCCTTCTGCCTGCGCGACGACGCCGCTGTGCTGGAGGTTCCCGGCGGGGGGCCGTTGGTCGTCTCGGTGGACAGCGTGGTGGCGGGGGTCCACGTCGACTTGTCACTGTGCGAGCCCTCCGACGTGGGCTGGAAGGCGTTGATGGGAGCGTTGAGCGACCTGGCGGCCATGGGGGCGGCTCCACTGGGTGCCCTCATTGCGCTGTGCGTTCCCGGCGGGTCAGGGGACGGGTCGCTGGCGTTGGGGGTCATGAAAGGGGTCGCCGAGGCCTCGGCGGCCACCGGGTGCCCGGTGGTGGGGGGCGATGTCTCGGGCGCGGGCGAGCTGGTCGTTGCCGTGACGGTGCTGGGCACGGTGGCCGGCGGAGGGCCGGGTCCGGTGTCGCGCTCGGGCGGGCGTCCGGGGGACGTGGTGGTGGTCACGGGGGCCTGCGGAGGATCGGCCGCCGGGTTGCGTGCCCTG
>DATNLP010000375.1:0-15441 GCA_035602795.1 Acidimicrobiales bacterium
GAGGACGCGCCGAAGTACACGGACAAGCCAATCTACGTGAAGGCGTTGTCGTTCGCCGCCGGGAGCGGGTCGGGTCTGATCGACCCCGGCTATGACTACACCCACTTCCCCGAGTGCGAGGCGGCGGCGGCCGACGCCTACGCGCAGGCCGGCATCACGGACCCGCGCCGCCAGCTGGCCATGGCCGAGGTGCACGACTGCTTCACCCCGACCGAGCTGGTCCTCATGGAGGACCTGGGCTTCGCCGAGCGGGGCACGGCGTGGAAGGAGGTGCTGGCGGGGACGTTCGCCCTCGACGGCGACCTGCCGGTGAACCCCGACGGTGGACTGAAGAGCTTCGGCCACCCCGTCGGCGCATCGGGCCTGCGCATGTTCTTCGAGTGCTGGCTGCAGCTGCGTGGCGAGGCACCCGAGGACCGCCGGATCGCCACCGGCGACCGAGGGCTGGCCATGGTCCACAACCTGGGTGGCTACCCCGGCGAAATGGTGTCCTTCGTGTCGATCGTGGGGTCGGGGCTCGGCTGAGCGGGGACGGGCTCGTAGCCGCCAGGGGCTGGGCTCGTCGGCTCGAACTCAGTCGAGCAGCCCGGCCAGCGGCACGTACTCCATGCCGTGGGCGTCGGCCACCGGCTTGTAGACGACGTGGCCGGCGACCACGTTGACCCCTTCGGCCAGGGCTCGGTCGGCCCGGACCGCCTTCTGCCAGCCCTGGGAGGCGATGTTCAGCGTGTAGGGCAAGGTGGCGTTGGCCAGGGCGTGCGTCGAGGTGTGCGGCACCGCCCCCGGCATGTTGGCCACGCAATAGAAGACGCAGCCGTGCACCTCGAACGTCGGGTTGGAGTGGGTCGTCGGATGGGTCGACTCGAAGCAGCCGCCCTGGTCCACCGAGATGTCGACCAGGACCGAACCGGGCCGCATCTTCTCGACCAGCGAGTCGGGAACCAGGCGGGGCGCCCGGGCCCCGACGACGAGGACGGCGCCGATGACGATGTCGGCGTCGACACAGACCTCCTCGATGGCATGCTGCGACGAGGCGATCGTCTCGAGCGCACCGCGGAAGTGGTGGTCCACCTCGCGCAGGCGGTCGAGATTCTTGTCGAGGACGAAGACCTCGGAGTGCAAGCCGACGGCGATGGTGGCGGCGGCGAAGCCGGACACGCCGGCGCCGAGGATCACCACGCGGGCGCAGCGGACACCGGGCACGCCGCTGACCAGCACGCCGCTCCCGCCGCCCGGGCGCATCAGGTGGTGCGCCCCCATCAGGGGGGCCATGCGGCCGGCCACTTCGCTCATGGGGGCCAGCAGGGGCAGCGAGTTGTCCTGTTGGCGTACCGTCTCGTAGGCGATGGCGACGTTGCCGGCGTCGATGAGCGCGTCCGTGCACTCGCGTGAGGCGGCCAGGTGCAGGTAGGTGAAGAGCGTCTGGTGCGGGCGCAGTCCGAGGCGGTGATACTCCTCGGGCACGGGCTCCTTCACCTTGCACACCAGGTCGGCGGCGGTCCAGAGCTCGTCGGCGTCCTCCATGATGGTGGCGCCCGTACGCTCGAAGTCGGTGTCGGGCATGGACGAGCCGTCGCCGGCCCCCTTCTGCACCAGCACCGTGTGACCGGCCGAGGTCAGCTCGCGTACGCCGGCCGGTGTTATCGCCACCCGATATTCGTCGGCCTTCACTTCGGTCGGGATCCCGACGATCATGGCTGCTCCACTCCTCTATACCTCTATGTTGCTCATCACGTGCTTGATGCGCGTGTAGTCCTCGAAGCCGTATTCGGACAGGTCTTTGCCGTAGCCCGAGCGCTTGAAGCCGCCGTGGGGCATTTCCGCCACCAGCGGAATGTGGGTGTTGATCCACACGCACCCGAAGTCGAGGTCGCGCGCCATGCGCATGGCCCGCCCGTGGTCGCGCGTCCACACCGAAGAGGCCAGCCCGTACTCCACGCCGTTCGCCCACGCGAGCGCCTCGGCCTCGTCGCTGAATTCCTGCACGGTGATGACCGGACCGAAGACCTCGTTCTGGACCATTTCGTCGTCCTGGCGCAGGCCGTCGACGACCGTGGGGGCGAAGCAGTAGCCGCGCTCGCCCACCGGGGCGCCACCGGTGACAACCGCGGCGTGGGCCGGGGTGCGCTCGAGGAAGCCGCGCACCCGCTCGAGCTGGGTGGCGCTGTTGAGGGGCCCGTAATCGGCCTCCTCCTTGTCGGTGCCCCCGACCGTGGTGCCCTCGGCCTGCTCGACCAGCGCCGCCAGGAGGTCACGGTGCACCCGGGGTCCGGCCAGGACCCGGGTGGCCGCGGTGCAGTCCTGGCCGGCGTTGAAGTAGCCGGCACCGGCGATGCCCTCGGCGGCCGCGGCGGCGTCGGCGTCGTCGAACACGATGACGGGCGCCTTGCCGCCGAGCTCGAGGTGGACCCGCTTGAGGGAGGGCGCGGCGGCGGCGGCCACCTCCATACCGGCCCGCACCGAGCCGGTCACCGAGACCAGCGCCGGCGTGTCGTGCACGACGAGGGCCCGGCCGGTGTCGCGGTCGCCACACACGACGTTGAAGACGCCGGGAGGGACGTGCTCGGCCATGATCTCGGCCATGAGCAGGCTGGTCACCGGGGTGGTGTCCGAGGGCTTGAGCACCTGGGTGTTCCCCGCCGCCAGGGCGGGGGCGAACTTCCAGACCGCCATCATCATCGGGTAGTTCCAGGGCGTCACGGCGGCGCAGACACCGAGCGGCTCGCGCCGGATGAACGAGGTGTGGCCGGCCAGGTACTCCGACGCGGCCAGGCCCTGGAGGTGCCGTGCCGCACCGGCGAAGAAGCGGATCTGGTCGACCATGGGCGGGATCTCCTCGTCCATGGTCAGCTGGAAGGGTTTACCGGTGTTCTCGCACTCGGCCCGGACCAGCTCCTCCGCCCTGGCCTCGATCGCATCGGCGATACGTAAAAGGGCCAGGCTGCGCTCGGAGGGGGTGGTGCGCTTCCACGACGCGAAGGCCTCGGCGGCCACCCGCACGGCACGATCCACGTCGGCCGGTCCCGATACCGGCGCTTCGGCGAACGCCTCCCCCGTGCTGGGATCGATCAGCGGTGCCGTCGGGCCATCCTCGGCGTCGCAGTAGGCGCCCCCGACGAAATTCTGCAGTTTGCGCATGCCGCTCCCTTCGCCCGGCCCGGCCCGGTGCATCGTGGCCCGTGACTACAGAATCACAGAAGATTCCAGTGTCAACAAGCGTTTTCGCAAGTTCCGGACCCTAACGCGACGGATTCTGCTTGACTGAGGCCGCCGAGATGACACAATTCGCACATCCCGGGTTTATCCCCGGGCCGATACGACGACCAACGGCGATCGTGAGGTAGCAAAGATGGCCGACGCCGACGCGCCGGTGGAGGCAGGCGCCCAGAACGAAGCGGCGTCGGGCACCGGCACGCTCCTCGACGGGCCGAACCGGGCCATCATCGAGGCGCTCCAGCGCGACGGCCGCCAGCCCTACGGCGCCATCGCCGAGGCCGTCGGCCTGTCCGAGGCGGCGGTGCGGCGGCGGGTCCAGCGGCTGCGCGAAATGGGGATCATGCAGATCGTCGCCGTCACCGACCCGCTCCAGCTCGGCTTCACGCGGCAGGCCATGGTCGGGATCTCCGTCGAGGGCGACGTGCGCCGGGTGGCCGAGAAGCTGATCGCCATGCCCGAGGTGGACTACGTCGTGATGTGCGCGGGGTCCTTCGACATACTGGCGGAGATCGTGTGCGAGGACGACGAGCGGCTGCTGCACGTCCTCAACGACTCGGTGCGCTCCATCCCGGGTGTGCGATCCACCGAGACCTTCCTGTACCTGAAGCTGGCCAAGCAGACCTACACCTGGGGCACGCGGTGAACGGTCGCCCCGCCCCCCGACGAGTGGAGGAACGAGAGAGATGAGCACGACCAACCCGGAGAACTCCGAGCTGAACGAGGAGGCCAAGCGCCATCTCTGGATGCACTTCAGCCGCATGGGTTCCTACGCCGACCACGAGGTGCCCGTGATCGTGCGAGGCGAGGGTGCCTACGTCTGGGACCAGCACGGCAAGCGCTACCTGGACGGGCTGGCCGGCCTCTTCACGTCGCAGATCGGCCACGGACGCACCGAGCTGGCCCAGGCCGGGGCCAAGCAGGCCGAGACGCTGGCCTACTTCCCGCTGTGGACCTACGCCCACCCCCGGGCCATCGAGCTGGCCGAGCGGGTGGCCGCCTATGCGCCGGGCGACCTGAACCGGGTCTTCTTCACCACGGGCGGGTCGGAGGCGGTGGAGTCCGCCTGGAAGCTGGCCCGCCAGTACTTCCGCATGATCGGCCAGCCGGAGCGGACCAAGGTCATCAGCCGTTACATCGCCTACCACGGCACTTCGATGGGGGCACTCTCCCTCACCGGCATCCCGGAGCTGAAGATACCTTTTGAGCCGCTGGTGCCGGGGGCGATCAAGGTCCCCAACACCAACTTCTACCGGGCCGAGGTGTTCGCCGACGACGAGGTGGCGTTCGGGCGCTGGGCGGCCGACGAGATCGACCGGGCCATTGAGCGTGAGGGTCCGAGCTCGGTGGCCGCCGTCTTCCTGGAGCCGGTGCAGAACGCGGGCGGGTGCTTCCCGCCGCCGCCGGGCTACTTCGAGCGGGTGCGCGAGATCTGCGACCGGCACGGTGTCCTGCTCGTCTCCGACGAGGTCATCTGCGCCTTCGGGCGGCTGGGCCACTGGTTCGGCTCCCTCCGCTACGGGTACCAGCCCGACATCATCACCGTGGCCAAGGGCCTGACGTCGGGGTACGCGCCGCTCGGCGCCATGATCGCCTCGGACCGGTTGATGGAGCCCTTCCTCGGCCCGGGCGCGTCCTTCCTGCACGGCTTCACCTTCGCCGGCCACCCGGTGAGCTGCGCCGTGGCCATGGCCAACCTCGACGTGTTCGAGGGCGAGCACATCCTCCAGCACGTGCAGTCGACGGAGGAGGCGTTCCGGTCGGCACTCGAGAGCCTCTACGACCTGCCGATCGTGGGCAACGTGCGCGGCGCCGGCTTCTTCTACGGGATAGAGCTGGTCAAGGACAAGGAGTCCCGCCTCTCCTTCAACGACGAGGAGTCGGAGCGGTTGCTGCGTGGCTACCTGTCGGGTGCCCTGTTCGAAGCGGGACTGATCTGCCGGGCCGACGACCGGGGTGACCCCGTCGTGCAGCTCTCCCCGCCGCTCATCTGCGGCCAGGAGGAGATCGACTTCATAGAGTCGACCCTGCGTGACGTGCTGTCCGAGGCGTGGCGCCGGATGTAGCACCGCCGGCATCGGGGTACCAGCGCCTCTCGCTGTGGTGGGAGGCGGTTCCGGTCCCGCTGCCGTCGCGACCGGCGCTGACCGAGGACCTCCAGGTCGACGTCTGTGTCGTGGGCGCCGGCTTCACCGGGCTGTGGACTGCCTTGTCGCTGGCCCGGGCCGACCCTTCGGTGCGCGTCGCCGTCCTCGAGCGGGAGGTGGCGGGATTCGGGGCGTCGGGACGCAACGGCGGCTGGTGCTCGGCGCTGTTCGCCACGTCCGACGCCGCTCTGGCCCGCCGGCACGGTCCCGACGCCATGCGCGCCATGCGCCAGGCCATGCAGGAGACGGTGGACGTCGTCGGGGCGGCGGCGGCGGCCGAGGGCATCGACTGCCACTTCACCAAGGGGGGCACGGTCGACCTGGTGCGCAGCGAGGCGCAGCGGGACCGGGCGCTGGCCGAGGTCGACGAGGCACGCGCGCTCGGGTTCGGCGACGACGACGTGCGCTGGCTGGGGCCGCAGGAGACGCGTGAGCTTGTCGGCGCGGCGGGGGTGATCGGCGCCACCTTCACGCCGCACTGCGCCGCGTTGCAGCCGGCGCTCCTGGCCCGCGGCCTGGCCGACGCCGTCGAGCGGCGGGGCGTGCGGATCTACGAGCACACCGTGGTGACCGGCATCCGACCGTCGCCTCCCGGGTCCCTGGGGCCCGCCGTCGTGACGACGACAGGCGGCGCGGTGCGGGCGGACGTCGTGGTGCGGGCCACGGAGGCTTGGACCCCCACCCTGCCGGGGCACCGGCGCGACCTCGTTCCCGTCTATTCCCTGATGGTGGCCACCGAGCCCCTGGGTGCCAACTTCTGGGAGGCGGCCTGCCTCGGGAGCCGCACCACCTTCGCCGACCACCGGCACATGATCATCTACGGGCAGCGGACGGCCGATGGTCGCATCGCTTTCGGCGGACGGGGTGCGCCGTACCACTACGGCTCCGCGGTGCGGGAATCCTTCGACGCCGAGCCGTCGGTGCACGCGCTGTTGCGCCAGACGCTGACCGAGCTCTTCCCCGACCTGCGCCAGGCCCGCTTCACCCATGCGTGGGGCGGCCCGCTCGGCATCCCGCGCGATTGGCACTCCTCGGTCGGCCTCGACCGCAGCTCGGGCTTGGCCTGGGCCGGCGGCTACGTCGGCGACGGGGTGTCCACCACCAATTTGGCCGGCCGCACCTTGGCCGACCTCATCACCGGCACGGACACGCCCCTCACCCACCTCCCCTGGGTGGGGCACCGCTCGCCGCACTGGGAGCCCGAGCCCCTGCGTTGGCTCGGCGTCAACGCCGGCCTGTGGACGATGAAGCTGGCCGACCGGAGCGAGGCCCGCCGGGGCAGGCCCAGCCGGTTGGCGGGCGCCATGGGACGGTTGCTCGGCCAGTGATCGGTGTCATGATTCCCGCCGTGCCCGAGACGGCCGGCGAGGCCATCACAAAGTTGATCTACACCTACGCCGAACGGATCGATCTGGGCGACTTCGCCGGGGTGGGCGAGCTGTTCGAGCATGCGACGCTGACCTTCGAGGGCTTCGGGGACGCGGTGCGGGGGCGCGACGCGATTGAGGCCCTCTACGCCCGGACGACCCGGCGCTACGAGGACGGGACGCCGCGCACGAAGCATGTGATGACCAACGTCATGGTCGACGTGGACGACGAGGGCGGGCCAGAGGGCGGGGGCGGGGGCGGGACGGCCTCGAGCCGGTCCTACTTCACCGTGTTCCAGGCCGTTCCGGGCGAGTTGGCGCTGCAGCCGGTCATCGCCGGTCGCTACCGCCACGGCTACGAATTGGTGGACGGTCATTGGCGCGTGACGTCCATGCACATAATGATCGACCTCATGGGAGACCTCGGACATCACATGCTCTTCGACCTGGCGCCATGAAGCTCAACCTCTCCTACGACTGGACGTGCACGCCCGAACAGTTCTGGGCGCTCTATTTCGACCCGGACTTCGTCGTGCGGCTCCACCTCGAAGCCCTCGGCTCGACCTCGGCCGAGGTGGTGTCCCAGGAGGGTGACCTGCAGACCGGGCTGGTGCGGACCCTGCGCTACGGGCAGAAGCCCAACATGCCCGGCCCGGTGCGCAAGATCTTCGGCGAGGAGGTCGTCACCACCGAGGTCAGCACCTTCGACCCGGACAACTCGACCGCGACGTTCACGATGACGCCGGGCACCATGGCCGACAAGACGCAAATCGAGGGCGCCATCGCCTTCACCGTCGAGGACGGCAAGACAGTGGAGACGTTCTCGCTCGAGGCCAAGGTCAAGATCTTCGGGGCGGGGCCGATCGTCGAGCGCTTCATCGAGTCGCAGGCCCGCGAGGTGCAGGAGAACTCGGTCAAGTTCATGCGGGCCCAGCTCGAGAGCTGAGCTCTCCTACCTGAGGGCGGCTGACTCGACCAGGCGCCACAGCGCGTCGAGGTCGAGATGCTCCTCACAGGCGTCGGCGATACGGTCGATCTGGCCCTGACGCGCCGCAGCGAACGACAGGCTGGAGTCCGCCCAGGTGCGGCCCCGGCGCCCGGCCAACTCGGCCAGGAAGCGGTGCCGGAAACCGTCGTCCTCGAAGAGCCCGTGCAGCGTCGTACCCAGGACCATCTCGTCCTCGTCGCCGGCGCTAATCAGGTCGTCACCGTCCTCCGGCTCCAGCCAGGCCCGATGGTCACCCGCCGCCGCCATGCGCCCGTGGCGGATCTCGTAGCCGCCCACACGGCATCGGGCGGTGTCCACGGCGGTGGTCAGGCGGGCGACCTTCTCCTCTTCGAACACCGTGCGGACGGGCAACCAACCCAGGCCCGGCACCGACGCCGAGGCCACCGCTGCCTCGACCCCACCGGCGTCCTCGATCGTCACCCCCAGCATCTGGAAGCCGCCGCAGATGCCGAGGATCACCGGAGGATCAGCACTTGCTCGCAGAGCCCCGACCGCGTCGCAAAGACCGCGCTGGCGCAGCGAGGCCAGGTCGGACACTGTGGCGCGAGTACCGGGAAGCACGACGAGGTCGGGGTGCCCGAGTTCGTCAGCTCGGGCCACCCAGCGGACGTGCACGCCGGGCTCGGCCACCAGCGGGTCGAGGTCGGTGAAGTTGGAAAGGCGTGGCACCAACAGTGCCGCCACGTCGAGCGCACTTCCTGGTGCCGGCGGGGCCGCCGACGTCCGGGACCGCGCCAGCGAGTCCTCGGCGTCGAACTCGAGCCCGTCGAGGAACGGCAGCACGCCGAGGGTCGGGACGCCGGTTCGGGCCTCGAGCTGCGCTGGGCCGTCGGACAGCAGTGCCCGGTCACCCCGGAAGCGGTTGATGACGAAGCCACCGATCGCCCGCGCCAATTCCTCGGGGAGGATGCCGACGGTGCCGAAGAGGTGGGCGAAGACCCCACCCCGCTCGATGTCGCCCACGACGATGGCGGGTAGGCCGGCCCGTACCGCCAGCCCCAGGTTCACGATGTCGTGCTCCAGCAGGTTGATCTCGGCCGGACTGCCGGCGCCCTCGCAGACCACGACGTCGAAGCGGGCGCGCAGCGACGCCAGCGCACCATCCACGACGTCCACCAGGGCATCTTTGGAGGCTTGGTACGGCGCGGCCTCCTGCACACCTACGGGGCGGCCCAGCAGGACCACCTGCGAGGCGCGCTCCCCCATCGGCTTGAGCAGGACCGGGTTCATGGCCACCTCTGGTTGGGCGCCCGCCGCAACCGCCTGCAGCCACTGGGCCCGGCCGATTTCGCCACCTTCACTGGTGACCATGGAGTTGAGCGACATGTTCTGGCCCTTGAACGGCGCCACTCTGACCCCGCGACGGGCCAGGACGCGGCAGAGCCCGGCCACCAACGTGGACTTGCCGGCGTCCGACGTGGTCCCGCACACCATGAGCGCCCCGTGCATCCCCGTGTTCTAGCCGTGGTGGTTCACATGGATTTCACGAGGAGCACTTGACCCGGCGACCCTCGAGCGGACAACCTGCGGGCGCACACCTTCGGTCGCTCGTCAGGGAGGCGCACCGGAACCCGGAAGGGTGGGGTGCGTGGACGCAAGACCGAGGGTCGCTGCCGGGGGCAGCCTGGCCTAGGCCGCCCCGGTCCTCCCTCCCGGGGCGTGCGCGTGCTCCCACCGAGGCGAACAACGAGGGAGGTACACGCGGTGGCGATCACCGAGGATTTCTCGGAGGACGTTGCGATCATCCACGACCCGGACGCTGACGAGGTGCTCCACGTCGAGCAGCACGGGATCGACTTCATCCCCGAGAGCGAGCGCTGGGCCAGCCCGCGGGACATCGGCTCCATGTGGGCAGGGGCCAGCGTGCAGGTCGAGTACTTCATTTACGGCGCCATCCTGATGACCTTCGGGCTGACCTTCGCCCAGGTGGTCATCGTGATCGTGCTGGGCAACCTTTCCTACTTCCTGCTCGGGCTGTGCTCGCTGCAGGGGCCCAACGCCGGCACGACGGTCTTCGCCATCAACCGGGCGCCCTTCGGGCCGAACGGCTCGCGGCCGATCTCGGTCTTCAACTGGCTCACCCAGATCGGTTTCGAGGTCGAGGGCCTCATCCTCATTGTGGGGGCCGGGCTCGTCCTCATGATCAAGGCGGGGTACCTGCCCGGCGACCCGGCCAAGGTCGTCCTCGTGATCATTGCCGTGCTCATTCAAGGGATCCTGCCCTTCCTCGGCCATGCCGCCATTGTGAAGACGCTGCGCCTGCTCGTCCTCCCCTTCGTAGTCCTCTTCGCCATCATGTTGGGCTTCGCCGTTGGACACGCCAACCTGCACGTCGTCAAGTCCAGTGGCGACTGGCAGGCCTTCACCGAGGCGCTGGCCTTTACCATCGCGTTGAGCGGCCTGGGCTGGACAGAGAACGGCAACGACTACACCCGCTACTGCCCGTCGGACACCTCGAAGAAAGGCATCGTCGGCTGGGTCTTCCTCGGCACGGCTGTGCCGGAGATCCTGATCATGGTCCTCGGCGCGGTAGTTGGCACCTTCGTTCTGAACATCGGGACGGGGTCCGGCGGGTTCCTGCCCTTTGCCCACCAGCACGTGATCCCCTCGTGGTTCGTGGTGGTGTTCCTCATCTTTGCCGCAGTGCAGATCTTCGGAATCAACAGCCTTGACATGTACTCCTCGGGCGTGACGCTGCAGGCCATCGGGGCCCCGGTGAAGCGCTACCAGGCCGTGGTCATCGACTGCATCATCTGCCTCGGCGTCACCATGTGGGCCATCTTCAGCGGCTCCTTCACCGAGTACCTGTCCGACTTCGTCGACCTCGTCATTGTGTGGATCGCTCCATGGAGTGCCATCTTCCTGGTCGACTGGGTGCTGCGGCGCTACCGCTACGTGCCCAGCGAGCTACAGAAGACGGGGCGCACCTCGCTGTACTGGCGCAAGGGCGGCGTGTTCTGGCCGGCCATCATCGCCCAGCTGGTCGGGATGTACGCCGCCATCTCCGCCCTTTACGTCAACCCGGCGTACTACTTCCGGGTGCCGAGCTGGATGAACGAGGTCACCGACCACACCCAGGACGCCTACCACTACGGGGGGGACTTCAGCATCTTCCTCGGCATGGGGGTGGGGGCCCTCGTGTACCTCGTACTTGCCGTCCGCAACGTTCGCAAGGAGGCCGAGGCCCAGGAGGAGCTACTGAAGGAGGAGCACCTTCTCGCGGCCTGAGGGGCGCTTAGTCCCAATCCTCGGTCAACCCACCGCCGTCATCGGGGTGGAAGAGCGGCATGGAGCCCAGGCTACGGACCAGAGCCGCGTCTGCGCCCAGCGCCTCCTTCCAGCCACCGCCCTCGGTCATGAGACAGCCGATGACAACGGGCTCCGCGTCCATGCGGCGGACCAAGCGCAGGGCCGACGACAGCGATGCACCCGTGGAGATCACGTCGTCCACCACGGCAACCCGCCGGCCGCGCACCGCGGCCACCCGGGCCGGGTCCATGCGCAGCTTTTGCGGCTTGTCGGTGGTGATGGAGTACACCGGTTCCGACCAGCTCTCGCCCAGATGGATCTTCGGGGTCTTGTGCAGAATGACGTAGTCGTCCAGGCCCAGCGCGCGGCTGGCCTCGATGGCGATTGGTATGCCCATGGTGGCCACCGACACCACGATGTCCGGTTCGGCCGGTCGCATGAGCTCCGCGAGCTCGCGTCCCGCCGTCTCGGCGAACGTCACGCCCAGGTCGACGCAGATCAGGAGCGCGATCGTGAGATCGTCGTTGAGCGGGACGAGCGGGAGCGTGACGGTCTGGCTCCCCACCGTGGTCGTGTAGCTACGATCGGCGGCCGACATGGGTCTGCACTGAGCATATGTCCCCCGCTGAGGATCTCTCCGAAGTCCTGGTCCGCCAGATGCTCGGTGTCGCCGTGGACGAAGCGCGGCACGGTCAGACCCAGGGCGGCATCCCCATCGGCGCCGCCCTCTTCCACGAGGACGGGAGCCTGCTCGGGCGTGGGCACAACCGGCGGGTCCAGGACGGGGACCCCTCCATGCACGCCGAGACGGCGGCCTTCCGGGCGGCCGGGCGCCGCCGGCATTACGCCGACTGCGTCATGGTCACGACCTTGTCGCCTTGCTGGTACTGCAGCGGCCTGCTGCGCCAGTTCGGGATCGGCGCGGTCGTGATCGGCGAGGCCACCAACTTCGTCGGCGGCCACGACTGGGTGGCCCAGCACGGCTGCCGGGTCGTCCTGCTCGACGATGCCGAGTGCGTCGACATGCTCGGCCGCTTCATTGCAGAGAATCCCGAGCTCTGGCACGAGGACATCGGACTGTGACCGGCTGACCCGGCGTCAGCGTCAGCGTCGGCGTCAACGTCAGCGCCGGCACCAGCGCCGAACCAAGCTCAGTCCGGCGGTCCGAAGAGCCGGTCGCCGGCGTCACCGAGCCCCGGGACGATGTAGCCGACGTCATTCAGGCCGGGGTCGACCGCGGCGCAGTACACGGACACGCCCGGGTGGGCCGCCCGGAAGGCTGCGAGTCCCGGTTCGGACGCAATGATGCACAGCGCCACCACTTCGGCCGCTCCGCGCGCAACGACCAGGTCGCAGACCTGACCGAGCGAGCCGCCGGTGGCCAGCATGGGGTCACAGACGATGACCCGCCTTCCCGACAGGTTCCGCGGCACGCGGTCGAGGTAGACGTCGGACCGCAACGTCGCCTCGTCCCGCCGCAACCCGACGTGGGCCACCTCGGTGAGCGGCACGACCTCCTGAATGGCCTGCACCATACCGAGACCGGCCCGCAAGATGGGGACGAGCAGCACCACCTCGGACACCCGGCGTCCGGCCGCTCCCGGAGCCACCGGCGTGTCGACGGTGACCTCGGTCGTGCCCAGGTCGCGCAGTGCCTCGTAGGCGAGCAGGCCGGAGACCTCCGACACCAGCTGGCGGAAGGTGTCCCCACCGGTGTCCCGGTCGCGCAACTGCGTGACTCGGTGCGCCAGCACGGGATGATCCACGAGGACGACGCCGCTCACCGGCCAGCCGCCCCCACCAGGTCGGCCAGCACACGGCGTAGCTCGAGCGTTGTCCGGTCCGCCCGTGTGTGCACTTCGGCCTGTGGGTCCAGCGGCAGCACCAGCTCGTGGTACGCCTCCTGGATCCGCAGGTCCTCACGCAGGACCGCCACCTCGAAGTCGACGGCGTCGGCCATGCGCCGCTCGTCGCCCCCGAGGTCGTCCCGCCACAGGGTGGTGAACAGCCGGCAGGTCTCCTCCGTCTCGGGCTGAATGAAGAACCCGATCACGTTGGACCCGCCCGAGTCCACGAAGTCGATGCGCAGCCGCAGGTGGAACGGGGCGCAGAGCTGGTAGGTCAGGCGCCGCGTCTGCACGAGCGGGCGCAGGCCGCTCGCCACCCCCGGGTCCTCCCGGTGGGCGAACTGGTGCTCGTAGGACATGGTGAAAGACCAGTCGTCGCGGGCGACCGTGTAGGCCGGCACCTCCGCCGCCTCTTCGGACCCGAAGGTCCCGGCGTGCACGAAAGGGAAGTGGGCCACGTCGAGGAAGTTGTCGGCCAGCAGCCCGGCCGACGCCCGGGCGCGCAACGTCGGCAGCTCGCCCAGCATGAAGGACGGGTCGGCCGCCTCGGGCAGGGTGCCGAGCGGCGCAATCGGCTCCTCTGGCGCCACGAACACCATGCCGTGCGCCTCCGCCACTGCGGCGGCGGACGTCAGCCGCGCCGCCGGTGGCAGCACGGAGCCGGCACCGAGAGCGGGGATCTCCACGCAACGGCCGGAACGGTCAAAGCGCCACCCGTGGTACGCGCACTGCAGCACTCCGTCCTCACACTGGCCCAGCGTGAGCGGACAATGGCGGTGCGGACAACGGTCCACGAAGGCGACGACCCCTCCGCCCGATCGGTGCAGCACCCAGGGCTGCCCCAGGAGCACAGCCCCGAACGGCTGCTCGCCCACTTCGGACGTCCGGGCCACCGGATGCCAGCATCGGCGCAGGGCCGGGTCTGTGTTGGAGAGGAGGCGGCCCATGGCGACACCCTGCAGCGTCGGATGGAGTGACGTCAAGGTCCGCCGCAGCGGGTTTCGCTCTTCGCTCTAAACCACAATCCGAGCGGTCGCTCAGAGCCCGGGGCTGCTCTGCATGATCCCGCCGTCCGCGAAGATCGTGGTCGCCGTGAGATAGCTGGCGCCGTCACCGGCCAGGAAGACGACTACGGACGCGATCTCCTCGGGCTGGGCCATGCGACCGATGGGGATGGCCCCGTTCAGCTTGGCCAGGGCGGCCGGGTCGTTCATGGTCTGCGCGTTGATCGGCGTGGCCACCGCGCCCGGGCCGACTCCGACCACCAGCACGTTGTGCTCGGCCAGTTCTACTCCGGCCGTGCGGGTCAGCATGCGCATGCCCCCCTTGGACAGGCAGTACGGCGTGTTGCCCGGCATCGGCCAGTCCTCGTGTACCGACGTCATGTTGATGATGCGACCACCTCCGCCCTGTGCGATCATCTGCTTGGCCGCCAGCTGCGTGCCGAAGAACACGCTCTTGAGGTTGATGGCCAACACCTTCTCGTACTGTGCCTCGGTGGTGTCGAGGATCGATGACCGCGTCTCAATCCCGGCGTTGTTCACCATGACATCCAGCCGGCCGAAGTTCGAGACCGCGGTGTCGATCATGCGCTGGATGTCCTCGACTTTGGAGACGTCCGCCTCGATGCCGATCGCGGTCTCGCCGAGCGCGGCCAGGTTCTTCTCGAGCTCCTCGGTGGCGTCGGGGTTGGCGACGTAGTCGATGACGACCTTGGCCCCCTGATCGGCCAACGCCACCACGACCGCCGCACCGATGCCGGTGTTGCCACCGGTGACGATGGCCACCTTGCCGTCGAGCGCTCCAGCCATGACACCACCTCCTTGCCGCGCCCGACTGGGCGCGAACTCGCATCTCCCTCGTACGCTAGTGACCCATCGCGATCGCCGCCCCGCGACGCGACCGGAGCACCGACACGACTCCGCCGATAACATCCGCGCCAGTGCCCGAGGTCGTCACGCTTCCCGGCCAACCGGGGAGCTTCCCCCCCATCGCCGAGTACGCGTTCCTGTCGGACTGCGAGAACAGCTGCCTCATCGCACCGGACGGAGCTGTCGAATGGCTCTGCTTGCCGCGCCCCGACTCGCCCAGCGTTTTTGGTGCGCTGCTCGACCGGACCGCCGGCAACTTCCGCATCGGACCGACGCAGACCATGGTGCCGCACCAACGCCGTTACATCCCGGGCACCATGGCCCTCGAGACGACCTGGCACACGCCGACCGGCTGGCTGGTCGTGCAGGACGTCCTCGTGATCCAGCCCACCGGTCCCGGCGCCCGTCGGCCCGACTACCGGCGTGCCCCCGGCGACTCGGCCGCCACGGGCACGCTCCTGCGCCTGGCCACCTGCATCGAGGGCCGCGTCGAGGTGCTGGCCACGGTGGTCCCCGTCTTCGAGTACGGGTCGGCCATCGGGCACTGGGAGTACGCCGGGGACGACTACGGGACCATGACGGTCTGCCCACCGCCTGGCGACCCCACACTGACCCTCACGTCCTCACTGGGGCTCGGTGCCGCCGGGGCGCGCTGTTACGGTCGCTCCACCCTGGCCAAGGGCGAAAGTGCCTTCGTGGCGCTCTCCTGGTCCGGCCACCACCCTTCGAGCCTCGAGG
>DATNLP010000096.1:0-30143 GCA_035602795.1 Acidimicrobiales bacterium
AAAATGTGGCTCCAGATGTCAACGCCCTGAGCAGTGGAGAGAAAGTTCATGCCAAACGGACGAGCCGGTCGCGGCGAGTCGGCGTAGGCGAAGCAGATCCCAACCAAGTCGAAGTTCCCGTAGATGCCCGGCTGGATCGGCAGCGGGTGCTCCTCCGCTTCGATACCCGAGGCGAACCCGATGATGAGGTGCCGCCCGTTGAACGCCATCACCCGAAACGTCTCCGTCGTCACTTCGCCGCCCACGGTGTCAAAGGCCACGTCGACACCCCGGCCGTTGGTCACGTCATCGACGAAGGCGGCGAAATCACTGCTGCGGTAGTTCACGCCGTAGTCGGCGCCCAGCGACCGGCAAAAGTCGACCTTCTCGTCAGTGCCCGCAGCGCCAATCACTGTCGCGCCGAACGCCTTGGCCAGCTGGACCGCGGCCGACCCGACTCCGCCGGCTGCGGCATGGACGAGCACGACATCTCCTGGGGCGACCCGTCCCCGGACCCGCAGGGCGAGGTAGCTCAGCTGGTAGGGGAAATACATCGCCACCCCCTCGGCCGCGCTGAGCCAGGTGGGGAGCTGTTGGATCATCGCGCCATCGAGCAGCGCCGCTGACGCGTAGGCGCCCTGCACGCCCGCGGTCGTGCCGACGACTCGTCGGCCAAGCAGCCCCTCACAACCCGGCCCGACTGCGTCCACCGTTCCTGCGGCGGCCATGCCGATGACGAAAGGGGGTTCGAACTTCAGCAGCCCATATCGACCCCGGATGGTGTCGATGTCGTTGAAGTCGAGGCAGAAGGCCTCCACGGCAATCCGCACTTGGTTGGCCCCCGGTTCGCCGACAACCACCTTCTGGATCTGGAGGGCTTCGGTTGGTGCGGCCAGCCGGGTGACCATCCAGGCCGTTGCCATTGTCGTCACGGGGCGCCTCCATAGCGGACGGGCAGATGTTTGATGCCGTTGAGCCACGACGAGCGGAGGCGGCGGGGCGCCCCCGTCAACTTCGTGTCGGCCAGCTCGTCGGCGATCACGTCGAACATCACCTTCAGCTCGAGCCGGGAGAGATTGGCTCCGATGCAGAAGTGGGATCCGCCGGCGCCGAAGGTCACGTGGGGATTCGGTGAACGACCGATGTCAAAACGCCGGGGGTCGTCGAACACCTCCTCGTCGAAGTTGGCCGAGGCGAAGTACAGGCCCACCCGTTCGCCCTGGCGCACCAACCGGCCGGCGACCTCGGTGTCCTCGTCGGCCGTGCGCTGGAGAACCACTGCGGGCGAGGCCCAGCGCAGGACCTCGTCGACCGCGGTCGCGGGCCGTTCGGACCGCCATCGTTCCCACTGGTCCGGATGCTGCAGAAACGCCAACATGCCGTGGGTGATCGCCTGCCGGGTGGTCTCGTTGCCGGCGACGGCGAGGATCATGAAGAAGAACGCGAACTCTTCGCTGTTCAGGCGTTGGCCATCGGCGTCAGGTTGGACGAGCCGGCTGGTGACGTCCCCTAAATCGTTCTCGACCCGCGCCTCGGCTGCCGCGTGTGCGTAGGCGAACATCTCGACGACCCCTGAGAGGTCGTTGCTGGCGTACTCCGGATCTTCGCTGCCAGCCATCTGATCGCTCCAGTCGAAGAGCTGCTGGCGATCGGCGTCGGGAATGCCCATGAGGCCGGCGATGGCCTGAAGAGGCAGATGACGGGCGACGTCGATCACGAAGTCGCCCGTTCCGTCGCGCTTGGCAGCCCAGACGATCCGGTGGGCTCGCTCATAAAGGTCGTCCTCGAGGCCGGCCAAGGCGCGCGGCGTGAAGCACCGGTTTCCCACCCGACGAACTCGGGTGTGCCGGGGCGGGTCCATGCAGAGCAGGAGGTTCTTGGTGGATTCGCCGGTGGGATCGGACTCATCCAACCGGCGAACAAAGGCCGACTTCGCCTCTACGGACCAGCCCGGGCTCCTGGTCACCGCGGTCACGTCGGCGTGGCGGCTGAGGACCCAAAATCCGCCGTCGCCGTACCCCGCCATGGACCCTTGCGGATTCCACCGAATGGGTTGATTCGCGCGCAGCCAGGCGAATTCGTCCAAGGGCAGATGATCGGCCAACAGGTCGGGATCGCTGAGATCGAGGCGAGCGTCGACAGGCGTTGAGGACACGACGGCGGGCCTCCTTGCTTGACACCGCTTGGCATCAGCGACCGTAGGCTTTGATACTGATGGGTGTCAACTAGGCTGGTCCGGACATGGAGTACCAGGTGACGATGCCCTTCAAGGGGGTCAGCGCCGCCGACCGGCGCATCGATCGACGGAACCGGCTGGTCGGGGCCGCTTTCACGATTGCCGGAGCCGAAGGCGCGGACGCGCTCGGCGTCGGTCGCGTGTGCCTGGCCGCTGGGCTGACCAAGCGATATTTCTACGAGAGTTTCTCGTCGCTGGCCGAGCTCCAGAGCGCCGTCGTGGACCACGCCATCGCGGCGATGTTGGAGCGCGTGGATCCTTTCCGGCCGACCGGGCCCGGCGGGCCGCCACAAGCGTGGCTCGAGGCGTTCGTGGGCGCATTGGTGGACGACGAGTGCCTCGCTCGGGTACTCCTCGCGGAGACCCACGGCGGCGCTCTCAGCCCATTTCGGCACCAGATCATCGACGTAGCCATCGCGGGGATGGCACCCCCTGGTTCGGACCCGCAGTCGGACCTTCGTGCTCGCCTCGTCGCCTACGCACAAATTGGCACCTTGAGCGAGCTGTGCCTGGCATGGCACCAGGGGCAGTTGGCGATGGAGCGGGCGACACTCGTCGATGTGTTGGCCGATCTGTTCGTCCGTATCGACGGCGCTCGTTTTTGACACTGAGGCCGGTCGAGCTGCTGAACCGCTCACGCTGGATGACCACCGTGGATCCCGTCGCCACCGTCGATTCCTCGAGTACTTCTGCAGTCCGGCTCGGCGGCAGAACTCGCTCGACAAGCACGCCAAACGTATTTCGAAGACCTACACTCAACCCGCCGGATGAATTGCACCAACCGCGTGCCCAACCTGCCGCGCAACCAAATGACGCGCGACCACAACATGAGGCAATCGTGACGACGGAACTGATTCTGCTTGGAACGGCTGGGGCTCCCCTACCCGTCGCCGGCCGCGGGGGCACCTCGTCCGCGCTCATCGTCGACGGACGAATCTTTGTCATCGACTGCGGTCGCGGATCGCCGTCCGCCTTCGTCGACGCCGGTCTCGACTTCCGCCGTCTGGAAGCCGTGTACCTCACGCACCTCCATGCCGACCATACCGGTGATCTGCCCGGCATGCTGCTTTATCCGTGGGGCGTCCGCGTGGGCGACCATGGTCCACTCGCGCCCATTCGTGTCTACGGGCCGGGGCGACCCCAGGTGTTGCCGACCGGCGACGCTACCTTCCATCGCGAGACGACGATCCATCCGGAGCTGCCAGACCCCGGTACCACGGACTTGCTTGAGCACATTCTCGCCGGTTACGCCTACCACCTCAACGTCATGCCGCTCGATGCCCACATGCCGGACCCAGCTGCCCTCGTCCGGGGAATCGAGATCCTCCTTCCTCCACAGACAGAAGGCATCACCCAGGTTCCCGTTGTCGCATTCGAAGACGAAGTAATTCGAGTTACTGCCATCGCTGTCACACACGGTCGAGCCACTCCAGCGCTGGCGTATCGTTTCGACACAGCGGACGGCTCCGTTGTGTTCTCAGGCGACACCACCGTGAACGACAGTCTCATCGCTCTTGCCCATGGTGCAGATATCCTTGTTCACCAGGTTGCCGATCTGAAGTACCTCGAGCGACATGGAACTACCGGTCCCGACCTCGAGCGGATGGCAGCCCTTCATACCGATATCACCGAGGTCGGAGGCGTCGCAGAGCGAGCCCAAGTCCACGAGCTCGTCCTCAACCACTATCTTCCGGCTGACCTGGCCGCCATAACAGATGCGGAATGGGCAGAGCGTGGCGGGCAAGGTTTCAGCGGAACAACCAGTGCCGGCAGCGACGGTCTTCGCAGAGTGCTTCCACGCATGACCTCGAGCTCAGCTCATTCAAGTAGTTAGTCTCCGCGTCGATCACGGCTGGGCTTCATCACGAACATTGTCTGAGTCGGGTCCGGTGATCCCGTCGTCCTCCGCTACAGCGACAGCCTCTGCCTCTTGCGACTTGTGCTCTCGGGTGAGGTGTGCCGCCTTATTTGCGGCTTGCTTGTCTGCGCGCTTCACTGCAGCCCCTCTTTCTGATTGCCGGCACTCCCCGGGAGCCGCATTCGACCGTTTGAACTCCCTCAATCCTGAGCGCGTTGAAGTAACAATTGCAGCAACTCCGATCTGTGATCGGCGCATCGCAATGATTCTCCTCAGCGCTCCCAGTTCACGGCGTAGCGCGAACGCTCCATTCGCCGTTGGGCGATGGTCCCTGCCTCAATACCGTCGCCAATCGAGCCATGGCGTACGCCGGAGGCCTAGCATTTGCTCATCAGCCCTCGTTGCGAAACGTGAGCGAATAGCCACGACCGGGCCGGTTGACCAGGTCACACGGAATGTCCAATCGAGTCAGGATTTTTCTGATCCTCGAAACGTAGTTGCGGACTTCCTCCGGAAACAGGGCGGAATCCGACCAGGCATATCCCATGATCTGTGACGAGGTGTAGAAGCGGTGGGGGTGGTCGAGGAGGAACTGGAGCAGCTCGAACTCCCGATTCGTGAGGACGGCCTCGTTCCCCTTGTGTCGCAGCACACGACCTTCGGGATCGAGCCACAGCCCTTGCAGTGCCCAAATGCGCTGGTACCACAGGTCGAGGCGTTCGTAGTACCCCGTCATTTGTGTCTCGATAAAGGCTACGTCCACGTCGGCGGCCTTTTGGGCCACCGGGTGAAGCTTGGGCAGCTCTCTGTTGACTCGCTCCAAGAGACCCAATTTAAATCGAATCAGATCGTCATAGATGCTGACCCAATGGCGGGCATCCTCCCAGTGTTCGGTCTCGATGTCCTCTCCTTCAAGCGGACCTTGAATGGGCTCCCCTGACTGCTGCGCCTCCACGCATATCACTATACGGACCCCCCTTAACCTGGTTATTGCTGACCTTCTTACGCCGTCCGGAGTAGTACTGAATCATGAAGTCAGGAACAGAGCATTCAGATCGGCCTGACGTCGTCGCGGCGACCAGAGGTGGAGACGACTCGTTGGGCATGGAAAACGAGGTTGAACTCGCGAACGCAACCCTTGAGCAGGCACTGTTCTGGAGAAATATCTACTCAGACATCCTGGTCATGGAGCTGTCGGTCCTCGCTCGTATTCGCCAACTCATGGCGGGGCAATCCCTCCAGGCACGGCGGGAAGTCGAGCTCACCAACGTCCCAGTGATCGAAGCCCAGGTGGAACGGTTCCGATCCCGGCATGAAATGTGGCTAGGTCGAGTACGGGCCTGCCGGGCCGGGGGTTGACGTCGTGACCGTCGCTCGCCAGCAACAACCCGTGGCTGAACGGGCTGTCACCGAGCACAGCGCAGTCGAGAGTCCAGCAAGATCGCAGAGCCGCACGAAGCGAGTTTCGGCCACTTGGTTTGGCATTCTCTCCACGGCTCTCGTCCTTGTGCTGGTGCTGTTGTTGATCTTCATTCTCCAAAACACGAGATCAGTGAAAATCACTTATTTCACCGCGAACGGGACTGTTCCCGTTGGTGTAGCCCTTCTCTTTGCCGCCATCGGTGGAATGTTGCTTGCGAGCCTAGTGGCGTTGCTCCGGGTTTGGCACCTGCATCATGGTCTCGCCAAGGGAGGGACACCGGAGATGTCCATTCCACCCTTCGAGGCCTCGGCTCCGGACGCCCCGGTTCTGCACGCTCCCGACACGATGTCTGCCTCAGAAGCAATGCACTCCGATGCGCCGTAAAGCGCACGACGGCACTCCACGCATATCGAGCTCCACCAGCAGCACCGCCTGCCCAGCTCGCCGGGGGTGAGTGGTACACCCAACTTGCTCACGTTCCAACAGCGAGCGTTTTGCAAGGCCTTTAGAGCTCGAAGCTAGAAATCCTACTGGTTCCCCTCTGGACTCGGCGAGTCTGGTCGTTGAGCGCCGCCCGCTGTCGGCGAACCTCCACGGCGTCGAGATCGGAGCGACGATCACCGGCTCGAGGCGCCAGCGAAAACCCTGAATACACGACGCGGCGCTCGGCGGATACAGGTGGGCGGCTCATATGCAAGGTACACGAGCAATGCACTGTGATATCGCCCGTCTGCGTCGGTAGCGGGAGTCGTGAAAGGTCGAGACCCTCCGTTCCGAGAGGCGCGATGTTTGCTCGATGCGATCCTGGTACTACTCCGAGTTCACCGTTTTCGCGAGTGGCACCGGTAACCGAAATTCCCACGGTGAGGCCACAGCAGTGCCGGCTGTGGCCACCCAAGGAACAGTCCTTGTGCCAGCTGACATCCGAAATACCTTCGATGACGCCTACCTTTTTCAAGAGTCCCTCGGCCGAGTCGCCAATGTCTGGATCACGCTGTATGAAGCGGTCATCGGTAAAGGTTCCGATCGATGCGAAACGACCACCGTGAAGGAGTTCCCTCAGGGTCGGCGACTTCTGGTTGAAGCCGAGAATCCGCGAGGGGTACCACTGACCCGTGTCGGTTTGGGCCCACCAGGACGCGCCGTCATCCCGTTCGGCGGCATCAATGGCCTCATCAAGTTCGGCCGACACGGCAGCCATTTCGGACCCGTTGAACACGCCTCGAATGTGGAGAAATCCGGCCTGGGCGAGGAAGTGACCAATCTCCTCCGGCGCGTCATCGAGTGAGAATGAGCGCTTCAACTCGAGCGGTGCTCCATCGCGGTCCGCGAACGTGATGGTGCCAGGCTCGTAAACCGGACGACCGCCGAGGAGGCATCGCAGTACGGGCTCCCATTCGATGAATGCGTCCAGAGTACCCCGCCGAACTTCGGCCCGGCCACTCATCTGCAGACCGAACGTCGAGGCCACATCCTGCATCAGGTCGGAGAATGCGCCTCGGTCGAGAGCGACTACAAGTGCATCACCTCCGCCGCGGTGAACGGTGAGTCCGTCATTTCCTATTCCGAGCGTCAGGAGTTCGCCGTCAATGTCGAAGGTGAGTGGCGCGAGAGCGAGGCGCACCGCGCCCCGCCCAGCCTCGTCGCCGTTCGCCTTGACAAGGAGTGGGAGTTGCTCTTCGAGGAAGTCATCTGGTTCGAAGGCAAGCTCGTCGCCTTCGAACCTCGTACGGAAATCAACGGTTGCCATCAGTTCTCTCTTTCTCTGCGCCATCACGCTCGTTTACTGATTTCTTGTCACCGCTCGACGCGTCACCATGAGGAGTGACGAGGTTGCCTCTTGATTAGCGACATCGAAGGGCGTCATTGTGGCTATTTCCACCGTCCCCTGGAGGGGAAGCAGTCGCTGGGGGTCGCTGTGATCATCCATTCGCCGGCTTGCTCGCAATGACCATTTGTTGCGACGCCGAGTTATACGTCACCAGGTACACCGGTCCTAGCGCATAGGGGCGACCGGGTCCGAACGAGACCGGACCACCCATTCCGGGAATGGACACGTTACGAAGGCCATAGCCCGCCTGCTTGAACGTTCGGGCTGTGAGGTTCTTTCCTGCCGCCTTGGCGATGGCGGAAAAGATCGCCACATCCTGGCAGGTGTTCTCGGCGGCGACCCAGGTCGTCGGTGCGTTGGCCGGTGCCCCGATCGGGTTCCCGATCACGGTCGACGGATAGGCCTTCTTGATGATGCGGACACACTTCTGGACGGCGGGGTCGTCCCAGAACACCTGTTGAGACGGGATCGGTGTGGCCGTAATCGCACCCTTCAGGTAGGTGGGATCGTCGCCACCCTTGGCCGAGACGGTTCCGGCAAAGTCCGAGTAGCTCGTGGCCACGATGCGCGGGGCGTACGTGCTCTGGATGCCGTTCAGACCTTGCAGCCAACCGGATGCACCGGTTCCGACCCCGACCACCACCTTCACTCCTTCGCTCTCAAACTTCTGTGCGATGACCTGGATCTGCTGGTTATTCGCCGCCGTGTCACCCTGGGGTGCCGAGTCGATGGCGGACTGGACGACGTCGACGTGCTGTTTCTTGAGCGCAGCAAGGACGATCGGTATCTCCGTCTGGTCCACCGATGCACCGATGACCCCAATCTTCTTGCCTTTGAAGATGCCCTGCTCCGTGTACACAGAGATTTGCAAAGGATCAAAGGCAGCGGCCGGTGGCGTCAGCGTGAAGTTCGGCGCGGCGCTCGGCGAAAGGGTCGCACCCATGTCCCCGTTGATGGTCGCAACGCCAGCTTGTTGGTAGCAAAGCGGATAGATCGGCCCGAAGGCGACGAAGACGTTGTCGTCCTCGGTCAATTGCGTGCAGGCGGAGGCGGAGGATGCCGTGGAGGTGGGATTGACCGACGCCAGGGAGAGGGCGATCTTGCGACCGTTGATGCCACCCTGTGCGTTCAGGTTGTCGATGAGTGCGTTGAACGCATCGGGGTAGCTCCCCTGATTGATATTGAGCCCGACCGATTCCAGCGACGCAAGATTCAGATAAGGAAGACCAACCCGGATGGAGGTCGAACTGACTCCTGACGCTGAAGCGGCCGATGTGTCTGTTCCGGCGACCAACTGGGACAGTGATCCGAGAATGGCCAACCCGGCCACGAACAGGGGGCTGCCATAGAACCACCGCGACCGTGTCCCAGTTCCAGCCTTCGTCACGGCGCCCTCCCCATCTCAAAGCTCAGTCGCGGTACCCATGGACAGCGATTTTCTACCGATGGACTATATTCCACTGGTATATAAGTATTCAACCGGTTTACTGCACCCCACTGGAGATCTCCTGATGGCCGCTTCGGTCGCGTCGCCCACCGCTGTCCGACCCTTCATCCCACCCCCACCTCCAAAAACTCCGAAGTCGGCGGGAACACGACGGCGCCTGTTGGACCTCGCCGCCCAACTGTTCGTTAAACATGGCTACGACGCCGTCTCGATGCGCGACATCGCCTCGGCGGCAGACCTGACCAAGGGCGCCGTCTACGGCCATTTCCGCTCGAAAGGACAGTTGCTCGTCGAGGTGATCCGCTGGAAAATCGCCGAGAGTGACCAAGCGATTGACTACGTCGAGGTCCGCGACAGCCTCGTGCGCGGGGCCGCGCTGATCCACGACGAGGCCAACCGCGAGACCCGTCTCCTCGAAGTCGATGCGGCCGCTGCAGCCCGCCACGATCCCGAGATCGCCGCCGGCCTGAGGAGCTTCTACCTGGAACGGCACGCCCGGATCTGCGACGCAATGTCCGATGTTGCCGACCCCGATACCGCAGCCTGGGTCGTCACCGCCCTCACGGCGGGAGTCGGCATGAAGGAGTCCGCCGGCCTGCCCATACCTGACGCCGACCGTTTGACCAACGCCATTTTGGTGGTGCTCGAAGGGCTCACCTCGCAACGTGGAGACGGGTCACCCGTTGTTGAGCGGACGCAAATGCCACTTCGCAGGTGAAGGCGCGATGACCTCTCTCAAAGCTCGCATCGCGTGCTTTCAAATGTCCGTCGCAGCCATCCGAGTGCGTGCTTTCATCTCTCTTGGTTGAGCGCCGCTGAGGCGGAAGGGTTCAGTCCAGGTCGAAGGCCAGCGTGACCAACTCGAAGGGCCGAAGCTCGAGTTCGACGGTGCCGTCGTGGTTGGCAAGCGATGACACCGCACGCTCGAGCAGATCGGTGCGGGTCACTGACACGAAGGGGCGGTGCAGCCTCACGCGCACGGGACCACGGGAGCCCCACACCTCGCACAGGCGGACCACCACGGCGTCGGAACGGTCGGCCCACTTGACTGCCTCCACGCTCACCCCCGGCCGATCGACGGAGACCACACTGCCCTCACCCTGACCGGCGATCAGCGACAAGGGGAGGTTGAAATGCTCGGCCTCGGCGATCACTCCGGACTCCCGGAGGTCACCGTGGTGGGGAACGAGCGCGTAGGCGAAATGGTGGAATCCCTGGTCCGCCTCGGGGTCGGGAAACCCCGGGGCGCGAAGGAGTGAGAGCCGCATGGTGTGCCCGACGATGTCGTATCCGTATTTGGACTCGTTGAGCAGGGCCACCCCGTAGCCGGGTTCGCTCAGATCCGCCCATCGGTGGCCACACACCTCGAAGCGCGCCTCGTCCCAGCTGGTGTTGACGACGGTCGGCCGTTCGAGATGGCCGTGCTGGATCTCGTAGGTGGCGCGCGTGGAGCGGATGGAGACGGGGAAGGCGACCTTCAAGAAGCGGTGCCTCTCGTGCCACTCCACGTCGGTATGGAACTCGAG
This sequence comes from Acidimicrobiales bacterium, assembly GCA_035602795.1. Classification (GTDB taxonomy): domain Bacteria; phylum Actinomycetota; class Acidimicrobiia; order Acidimicrobiales; family RAAP-2; genus Bog-473. The sequence goes on from DATNLP010000096.1 coordinate 10,301, forward strand.
CCGCCGCGATCCGGCGGCCAGGCGCATCGTCTGGGTGATGGTCGAGGCACCGAAGGAGCGGATGAACCTGACCGCGCCCCGAAGCGGATGGCGCTCCAAAACCTCGATCGAGTCCACCGTTAGCAGGTCGGTGACCTGGTCGAGATAGGAGCGATCGACGTCCCAGGCGTCGAACGCCCGCGGATGATCGTCGTGGAGCTGGAACAGGTTGCCGCGCTCATCATGAGCCAGCACCTGACGGCCCGCGACGAGATCCCGCACCGAGGTCAGGAGGCCGTCACCATCCCATTCCACCCGAAGGAGTCCGTTGTCCAGCCAATCCTCGCCGATGGTCACCTGGTCTCTACCGCCGAGCGACCGGTCGGGCAACACCGTCGACCACCCGCAGGCTGGTGCCGACACCAGTGCAAGCGACCCGTCTGGCAGTGCGGCTACCTCGGTCCGGTCGGTGGACGACGCGTTGAACGCCACCACGCCTAGAGCCTCGTCTCCCCCGGCGACGACCGTCTGGGCCTCGGTACTGACCGAGCCAGCGATGGCGAGCACTTCGGCCAGCTCCCGCGCAGTGTCCTCGTAGACCCAGTGGATGCTGGACCCGGGAAGGATGTCGTGGAACTGGTGAAGCAGGAGAAGCTTCCAAGCCCGGTCGAGATCGGGGCGCCGGTCGAGGGATGCCGCCACGGACCACAGCTCGGCGGCCCGGAGGGCCTCCTCGGCGCGGCGGTTGGCCAGCTTTACGTCGGCGTGCGTCGTCAGTGTGGCCCGGTGGGTTTCGAGGTAGAGCTCACCGACCCAGACCGGGAAGTCGTCGGCCTCCTGGCGCAACCGATCGAGAAAACCCGCGACCGTGCCGATCTCCACCCGGGGCAGGCCGTCAACATCGGTCATGCGGTGGAAGCGCTCCACCATGATGTGGTTGGGGCCACCCCCGCCGTCGCCGTAGCCGAAGGGGTAGAGATTGAGGGCAGTGCCATTTGGCCCCAGGCCACGATCCTGACCCGCGGCGACCTCACCGATGGAGAAGTCGCCGTTGTAGGTGTTGGCCGGAGGGAAGTGGGCCAGCAGACGGCTGCCGTCATGGCCCTCCCACCAGAAGGAGGTGTGTGGAAACGCGTTGGTGTCGTTCCACGACATCTTCTGCGTGATGAACGAGGTGACGCCGGCCTCACGAGCAATCTGGGGCAGGGCGGCCGAATAACCGAAGACGTCCGGGATCCACAGTTCGTGCGTCTCCACTCCGAACTCTTCGGCGAAGAATCGCTTGCCGTACACCAGCTGGCGCACTAAGGACTCGCCCGAAGGGACGTTGGTGTCCGGCTCAACCCACATGCCTCCGACCGGTTCCCACCTTCCTGATCGAACCTGTTCGCCGATCTGCTCGTAGAGCTGAGGGTATCCGTCCTTCATCCACTGGTACTGCACGGCTTGGCTGCACACGAAGTGGTGTTCGGGGTAACGCTCGAGCACGCGCAGCTGGTTGGAAAAGGTCCTTGCGCATTTGCGCCGGGTTTCGCGTAGCGGCCACAGCCAGGCACAGTCGATGTGGGCGTGGCCCACCGCCACGACGGCGTTGGCCGAGGACGTCGGGCGGTCGAGGAGCGGAGCCAGCACGTCCCGGGCCGGAACCCCCGAGTCGGAGACGTTCTCGGGGTCGATGATGCTCCGTGCTTTGTCCAGCACTGGGATGATCTCCTCGGATCGGTCCGGGTCCAGTGCGGCCATTTCGATCAGGACCCGCATGTCGAGAAAGAGTCCTTCGACGGACCGGTCGGCGATCGCCAGCTCGGCCGTCTCGAGGATATAGAGCGGCGCCCCTTGGTAGTCGGGTAGGAGCAGGGGCCAGTCGGCCAAGAGCCACGGTGGGATCGGATTCGCAGCCGCCTCAACGAAGAACTCGACCGGCTCGACCCCAAGAGCCTCGCGGGTGAGCACGAACTCGCGGTGTCTGTGGTGCAATCCCTGTACGGGCCGGAGCCCGGTATCCCAGATCTGGCCCTCGGCCGTGAAGCCGACCATCTGGTCGCCGCCAAGGTGGATGAGGGCCACCACTTCAGCCCCGGCCCAAGAATCCGGGATGGATCCCCGAAACCGGAACCACGTGGTATCCCACATGCCTCCCCACGGGCTCCCCACCTCGAACGGGGTGAACGGTCTCCCAACCGCCTCGATCGCCGGAACTGGCTCGCCGTGGAGGTGGTGGGCCGCCACCTCCAGAGGGGCACGCCGCCCGTAGATCGCCGGGCGGACGACCGCCTTCAAGAACTGCCGGAGCGAGCCGAGATTGTCCGTCATCGACTCAAGTCTGGCAGTCGTGAGCGAGTCGCTTCCCGGACGACGTGGGGCCTCCCCGCGATGCAGTCGAGTTCGCAAACGAGGAGCCAGCGGCGACTTCCTCACCTTACTCTTGGTCTCTGACCAGGGGGGATGTCCCCACCGTGAGGCCCAACACGGTCCCTCGTGCGTTGCATAGAGCTTGGTGCGACAATCGCTGAGCGACCACAAGGAAGAGGTTCGGATGAGCACGAGCAATATGCAACACCGCGAGACAGCTGACGGAAGCGCGGGCCTGAAGCTCGAAGTGGTGGTGATCCCGGTTGCGGACCCCGATCGCGCGAAGGAATTCTACGCGGGCCTCGGGTGGAGGCTCGATGCGGACTTCTCATACGACAACGGGTACCGGGTCGTCCAGTTCACGCCACCCGGGTCGTTGTGTTCCATCCAATTCGGCAGCAAGATCACCGGGGCGGCACCGGGATCTGCGCAGGGCCTCTATCTGATCGTTTCCGACATCGAGGCCGGTCGCGAGGAGTTGCTCGATAAGGGAGCCAAGGTCAGCGAGGTGTTTCACGCGGGCGCGCCGGGCGCGCAGCTCCAGCCCGACAACCTGCGCGACCGCGTGAGCGGGCCGGCACCAGACCACAGGAGCTATAGCTCCTTTGCCACGTTCGAGGATCCGGACGGCAACGGCTGGCTGCTGCAGGAGGTGACCAACCGTTTGCCAGGCCGCGTCGACCCGGACGTCACCTCATTCGGGTCCGCCGGTGACCTGGCGAGCGCCTTGCGACGCGCGGAAGCAGCCCACGGCGAGCACGAGAAGCGTATCGGCAAGGCCGATCCTGACTGGCCCGACTGGTACGCCACGTTCATGGTGGCCGAACAAGCCGGCGAAGAGCCCCCCTCGTGAGCGATTACGACGTAATCGTCCTCGGTGGCGGCGCGCCGGGCGAACACTGCGCGGCGGCGCTGGCCGCGCGCGGTCAACGCGTGGCGCTCGTGGAACGAGCACTCGTGGGCGGCGAGTGCACGTACTGGGCCTGCATCCCGTCGAAGTCGCTCCTCCGTCCAGGCGAGGCCGTACAGGGCGCAAGGGACGTGGGCGCGCATGCCGAGGTCGACGTCCAAGCAGCATTCGCCTGGAGGAATTACATGGTGTCCAACTACTCCGACGTCAGCCAGGAACGCTGGCTGGCCGACCGAGGCATCATTTTGTTGCGGGGCAACGGCCGCCTCGCCGGAACCGGCGTCATCGAGGTCGACGGCGTCCGACACACGGCCGAACACATCGTCGTGGCCACGGGCTCCGATCCGGTCGTGCCACCCGTCTCCGGCCTGCGCGACCTCGAGGGCGTCTGGGGGACTCGCGAGGCCACGAGCATGAAGGAGGTCCCTCGCCGCCTGCTCGTCCTCGGCGGAGGAGCGGCAGGGGTGGAGCTCGCGCAGGTCGTGCGGCAGCTTGGCGGCGAGTGCCTCATCATCGAGGGTGCCGACCGCCTGCTGTCACGGGAGCCTTCGCCGCTGGGAGAGGCACTCGGTAAGGCGCTGAGCCGATACGGGATCGAACTCGCGCTCAACCGGCGCGCCAGCGCAGCGCGCCGGGAGGGGGACGACTATGTGCTGGAGTTCGAGGATGGGTCCGAAGCTCGGGGCGACCGGCTCCTCGTGGCGACTGGACGGCGCCCCCGCGTCGAGGGCATCGGTCTGGAAACGGTCGGCGTCAAGGCGGACCCCAAGGGGATCCCGGTCGACGACCACCTGCGGGCCGGGGAGCGGCTGTGGGCGATCGGCGATGTCAACGGCATCTGGCCTTTGACGCACGTCGGCGAATACGAGGGCGACGTCGTGGCCGCGAATATCGCCGGCGACCCCAGCCCAGCGAACTACGAGGCCGTTCCTCGAGTCACCTACACGTACCCGCAAGCCGCGGCGGTGGGAGCCGTGGATGCGCCGTACAGCGCCACAGCACTCGTGTCAGAGGTGCCGAAGACAGCGACCTACACGCATGGGTACGCCGAGTCCAACGGGTTTTTGACGCTGCTCAGCGACGGTGAGCGCCTGACGGGTGCCTACGCGCTCGGTCCGGAAGCCGGTGAGTGGTTACAGCAAGCCACGCTGGCCATTCGCGCGCACGTCCCCCTAGCGGTGCTGCGCGACACGATCCAGCCCTTCCCAAGCTTCTCGGGGATCTACGACACGGCTGTCAAGGAACTCACGATGGCCGTCGCGGACATGCCGCTCCCGGCCCGACCGATGAACGCCCAGATGTCCGGTCTTTCGTCGGCATAAGCGGTGGCCGGCGACTCGTTGCGTGAACCGGAGAGCTGGCCGGACGGACCGTCGTGCTCATCGGCGGAAGTTCGGGCATCGAACTCGAGACCGCACGACCAGGGTGCTGAGGTCATCGTCACAGGACGGAATCCCGAACGGCTGACCCAGACGGCGGACGACATCGGAGCAAATAGCGCCATTACGATGGCCAATCCAACGAGAGGAGGACGTCAGATCCCGTGCCGGAGCACCTGAGCAACCATCATCGCGACACGCTCTTACAGATTTTTCAACATCCCACCAGCCACAACATCGAGTGGCCAGCCGTGCTGTCCTTGCTGGAGGCCGTGGGATCAGTCGAGCAGCACCACGACGGCAAGTACGTGGTTACCCTCGGGACCGAGACCGAGGTCTTCAGCCCTCCGAAGCACAAGGACATCGACGTCCAACAGGTCGTTGATCTCCGTCGGATGTTGACCAGTGCCGGATATCGAAGTGTCGTGGACGAACTCGAGGCCAAGGGTAAAGAGGTCTGACCCTGTTTGTTTGAAGGAGCGCAAGTCCAAGGTCAACGTCAAACGCACTCACCTGCTTGGCGTTCTCAGCAGCTGTCGGAGACCCGCTTACCGTTCACCTTTGACAAGATCCTGTACTGGCCCGTAGCCAAACCCCGAATCGTGTGGGATTGCGCGGACGAAGGGTCGGTGCTCAAAAGAGCACTCAGCGCAGGCTTGACACAGGTGGCAATTTGCTGCTGTCCCACGATGGTCGGGTGGAAGATGGCTGGGGCTGGGTAGCTGGCCAGACTGGTCGACGTGCCGTTCACCGAAAACCCGTACGCATAGGGCTCTCGATACTCGAGGTTATGTGTGTTTGGGCTGAGGTTCCCAGATTCGTCGTCGCACCACTGATGCCCCTGGTCCATGTTGGACAAATTGACAAAGCCAACGTTGTCTCCAAATTCGCTCGTCTTCTGGTAGGCGCTCACCCACTCGGCAAGGTCTGAGTTGAGTTGGTCGACGAGCCCAGAGAAGTAGTCGATCTGCGCGTTGTAGAGAGGAAAGGTGTCTGGACAAAAGTTAGATGCCCAGCTACCAGCGTCCTTCTGCGGCAGGTCGTTTGGCAGAGGGTTCGGGTAGTTCGTGATCACAACCTTTGGCGGTCCGCTTTGCCCTGATTGCTGACCTTCCATCTCGATCGCGGTCAGCAAGCCTGTCAGGTGTGTGTGAAGTGCCTGAAGTTGATTGGTGTAGTAGTCCTGGATCACACCGTCTGGGTACTCGGAACCTGTCGGCCCTTTTTTGTCAGTGGCATTGTCATCAGAACACTGCAAATTCCCGCTGTACCCGCTGCCGTACCGTGCGGACGCAGGTCCGTTAGCCGACTGTGAGCCTGAAGGAAGGTAGTTCCATTCGATGCACGCAGTGAGAATGCCGACGAACTTGAGGTCGTCCGCTCCCAGGGTCAGCAGGACCGCATTCGGGCTGGCGGACGTGTAGACGGAATTGACTTCGCTGGGCGTTCCGTTGCTTGCTACGTCCCCGAACTGCGCCGGCACGGACGCGGCGCCGCCCGATGGAATCGTTGGCGCACCGACGGTGTACGGGCCTAGGAATGCCGAAGAGTAGACACTCCCTTGCGGAAATGATTCATCGCCCGTGATCCCGGCAAGGTAGGAGGCACCAGTACACGCGAGCTGCGTGAGCTTGGCGCGATAGGCATCGGCGACGATCTGGCCATAGGCATCGGGTGACTGATGGCATTCGGGGTACACGGGAGAACCTGAAGGAGTCCAGGTGGCGGGCGAAGTAGACGGCCAGTTCTTCCAATATCCGTTGTAGTAGCCGTACAGATAGGAATAGCAGTCACTCGAAGGATCGCTCGACGATTTGCAGAAGTACAGCTGGCCGTTCGGGCTCTGTGGATTCGGCGCCTGGTAGAGCGTCCCTTCGCCTGAGGCGATCGAGTCTCCGAGTTGGACAATAGAGAGCGGGGTTCCCGCTGTCACAGCAGCGTCGGCCGATGAGGACTCGGCAACGCCGAGCCCGGCCACGACTATCGAGGTCACGAAGGTCACGACCATGAGCGAACGTTCAAATAGAAGGCGTGGCGGCACTCCAGGCCAGATTGTAGAGGCCGGGCCCCATCTGTTCGTGACCACCTTGACTCAAATACCTAACGTCTCGAAACACCCACCTGTGACGGGCAATCTCTGTCTGCCCTCCCAAGGAGCGAGGGCTGGCTTGCCTCAGGAATGCCTGGGCTACCTCAGCCGCCGCGCACGAGCCCGCGCGCCGCGGCTGCGATGTGGTCGGCGTCGATGCCCGCCCACGCCAGGAGCTCCGCCGCCGTGCCCGAGCCCGGCATGCCCCTGACCGCCAGATGCGCGATGTGGAGGCTCATCCGCCCGTTCGACAACAGGCATTCGGTCACGGCCGATCCAAGGCCACCTTCGGGATGGTGGTCCTCCACCACGACGATCCGTCCTGACGTAGCAGCCGCCGCATCGGACACAGTGGCCGCGTCGATCGGTTTGACCGAGTAGCAGTCGACGACCCGAGCCTGGATTTTCTCGCCCCCAAGCACCTCCGCCGCCTTCAGGCACTCGTGGAGCGTGACGCCGGCGCCAATAAGGGTGACATCGTCGTGCTCGGAGGAGCGCAGCACCTTCGAACCGCCAATTTCGAATGTTCCCGGCTCCTCGTAGATTACGGGATAGGCGCCGCGTGTGGTGCGGATGTAGCTGATCCCGGGGTTGCCCGCCATCGCCGAGACGAGCGCGGCCGTGCTCATTGCGTCGCTCGGGTACAAGACAGTGGACCCGTGAACCGTGCGCATCATGGCAAGATCCTCGAGACCCATCTGCGAGGGCCCGTCTGCGCCGATCTCGACCCCGCAATGCGATCCCGACAGGCGAAGCTCGACACCCGAGATGGCGCCCATGCGCACGAAATCGAACGCCCGGGTGAAAAAGGCAGCGAACGTAGAGGCGAACGTCTTGAAGCCGCGGGCGTTCAGTCCCGTGGCGGCGGCGACCAGTTGCTGCTCGGAGATGAACATCTCGAAGTAGCGATCCGGGAACGCCTCCTTGAACTCGTCGGCGTGGGTCGAGTTGCTCACTTCAGCGTCCAACACGACGACGTGTGGGTCGGCGGCGCCGATGGCGACCAAGGCATCGCCGTAGGCCGTGCGGGTCGCGACCGAGTCGCCGAGGTCATAGTGAGGGAGGGCGACCGCAGCTGTGCTCGTCTCGGAAGACGTGGGAGGGTCCGCGACCTTGTCGGGGAGCGGGCCACGGACGACCAGGTGCCGCTCGCCCCCGAGCTCCTTTATGGCGCGCTCGGCCATGTCCGGCGGCAGAGGCTTGCCGTGCCAGCCTTCTTTGTTCTCGACCTCCGAAAAACCCCGGCCCTTGATCGTCTTGGCCACAATCACCGTGGGCCGGTCCCCCTCCATGTTCTCGGCCTCGGCGAACGCGTCGTCGATGGCGGAAAGGTCGTGGCCGTCGATGACGAGCGCGCGGGCGCCAAAGGCTTGGAAGCGCCGTTCGTAGATGTCGACATCCCAACCGAGATCGGTCGGCCCGCGCTGCCCGAGTCGATTGATGTCCGCCATGACGACGAGATTGGACAATTTGTAATAGGACGCCTTGTCGATGGCTTCCCAGATCGAGCCCTCGGCGAGCTCGCTGTCGCCGCAGAGGACCCAGACGCGGAAAGGAAGGTGCTCGAGATACTTGCCCGAGAGCGCAATGCCGACGCCGTCCGGCAGGCCCTGACCAAGAGAACCGGTCGCCACGTCGACCCAGGGCAGCACCGGGGTCGGATGTCCTTCGAGGCGCTGCCCGAAACGGCGGTATCCGGTCATCAGCTCCTCGTCGCTCACCACTCCGGCCGCCTTGAACAACGAGTAAAGAAGCGGCGAGGCGTGCCCCTTGGAGAAGACAAGATGGTCGTTGGCCGCGGTGTGTGGGTCGTCCCAGTCGTAGCGCAGGTGACGCGCCGCCAGGACGGCGATCAAGTCGGCCGCCGACATGCTCGAGGTGGGATGACCGGATCCGGCGCTCGTCGAGGACCGGATCGAATCGACCCGGAATTGAGCCGCCAGCTCTGCGATGGTGTCAAGGGAGGTCATCTCGGTCACGGTTTCAGTCGTCATGGCGGCTCCTTGGGGTTCTCCTCTCCCCCACCCTAAAAGCCCCGGCCCTGTCTCGTCTCGAGACGCCGCCCGCCAACGTCCCCACGCGCAGCCCACAAAGCACGGCCGCCTCCGAAGCACGGAGCCGCCGGCCGCGTTGCAGGATTCTCCGCAAATCCTCCGCTGCCGTCGAACCGGCCAGCCCATCGACACTCGACGTCACCACGTAGGCACTTCTCCCGCCTCACTGGGCAGTGGCAGAAGGCTTACCCAATTCCCCAGGCGCTCGGGGGAGCAGGTTGCTTTCGCATGGCATGCCGCCAGCCGGCGAGCGCTAGGACTCAGACAGGCCTTTGCCGTCATGGCTGGATCAAGAACTGCCTCCAGCCGCCCGGCAGAGTGGTTTGTCCGACTTCGATCAAGTGGCCGTCGGGGTCGCGGACGTAGCAACGGATCTCGGTTTGGTGCTGCTTTGGTGGTGTCAGGAATGTGGCACCGCGTGCGCTCCATTCCTCGTATACCGCCTGGATATCAGAAACCCGAATGTTCAAGAAGCTGCTCGCTCGGTCCGGATCGGGTAGCTTCTCCAGCGTGACCGTGGGCTTGTCGTCCGTCGGTCCACCACCGACGTTAATGATGATCCAGCTGTTGGCGAGCGCCACATACGAGGGTTCACCCGAGCGAATAACCCTGCCCCCAAGGACCTCGCTGTAGAACCGACAGGACCGTTCTACGTCGTCCGAAACAATGGAATGCGTGAGAGCATGTCGAACACCGGGGAGTCGTCTTCAACCATGTGCAACCTCCATCTCTCGGGACTCCGTGTGTACCGGAGGTGTCCCTGCCATCTCCTTCGTCGTCTGACATGAAGGATCGAGCTCGCTACGGGCCTTCGCAGCATGCGTCGTGAGAAGCGCAGTGTTGTGATCCCTTCGGTTCTCCAGCAGACATGATCCCACGTGATTTCTCTGCCGGCCTATAGGGGTGCAGCGGACCGGGCGAACAGTGCCTGAATAATTTCGAGCTGGTAGCTCTCGGATCTCGAGGCGGCCCGACGCACACTCCGGCCTTCAGCGCAATGGCCAGGCAAACCGAAGGTCCGGACTCCAAGCACAACTCCATCAACCTAGGTATGGGCCCGGACCCAGATGGCTACGTCTGCAGCCATTCGTGCCGGGTCCTCCAACGGCCCGAAGTGTCCGAGGTCGGGCCGGTTGACGAGCACACCCTGTGGGAGGGTCGCTGCGATCGTAGGCGCAAAGGCTCCCGGCCCAAGGTTGCCCGTACGCCCCGCCACAACAGCCACCGGAATATCGAGCGATGAGATGGAGGCCCACGCGCCGCTGGTCGCAGCGTGGCGGAAGACCTCGGCTTCGGTGGAGGGCCGACAACGCAATGTGACCGAGCCATCCGGAGCAGGGACGAAGCCGCCTTCGACATAGGCCCTCAGAGCATCGCGGTGCAACTGGTCGAGCGGCGCCTTTGATCGATAGTTTTCGTAGGCCTGGTCCAGCGAATCGAAGCGGTCGCGACGCCGGGCAGCCCCTTCGGACATGGGGTTGTCACCGTCTGGGAGCGGCCCGCCATCTGCCGGCACGATTGCCGGCTCATACAGCCACAGCGACCGAAACGCATTACTTCGTCGTTCCGCAGCGAGCACCAGTGCCGCACCACCCATCGAATGGCCGATGCCGTGGAGCTGGCCGATCGGGAAGCGACGTCTGTCAAGGACCGCCATGAGGTCGTCAGCCATGCCTGACCACGCCAACCCCGTTCCCGGCGGCAGATCGGACATGCCATGGCCTCGCAGATCGACTGAGACACAGTGGAACTCGGCGCTCAGGAACGCTGCCATCGGCTCCCAGACCCGCGCGTGCAAGCCGGTGGCGTGGGAGAAGAGCAGGACGGCAGCGGTCGTCCCGCCGCTCGGACCGCCCAGATCGTGCACGGCGATCCGCACGTCGCTGGAATCGATCATCTCGAGCGATCGGCCTGTCATGGCGAGCGGAAGGTTATCTGGCGACACTCTTCAGGGTGGACGGAGGCCTGCTGAGCGACATCGACAGAGCTCGAGTCCTCCTTGCTGGTTGCATTCGCTTCGGCTGCAGGTACGGCTACGTCAGTGTCGAGCGACGGGGGGTCGAAGACTCAGAGCCTTCGTCTGACTCGCGAGATCCCGATAGATCGTTGCCGGACTTGGACTTCGGTCCGGAACGGTCCTGGCGACGGCCAACCTCGAGAACCCCGCCGTGACACGGCACCTGCGGCTTGCCACCCAGCGTGGCTGCGTCATTGTCGATCATTCGCAAGAACCGAGCGATTTACGGCGAGTTCCTCCGGGATTGCTCCAACCTGCCAGCGGCCAGTCGTCCATCGGCAAGCTCGATGTCCCACGCAGCGCTCTAGGACCGATGTCGCGTTCTTGATCTGTCGGATCGAGAGTCGACATGATGCCCCTTGGATCTACTTGTACATGCCTATTGCACAAGGCATTCCGCGCGTCAGTACAGCGCGGGTATGAAATCCTCCACCGTGGTGTCCCGCCTGGATGTGACCTGGACACAAGGACAGAGGCAAGGACCATTTCTCTGGTCGGACCATTGCGCTGACCCCATAGGGTGGGGGGTGTCGTTTGTCCGCCGGGTTTCCGGTGAGGCGACATCCGTTGGCCAAGAAGGGTGATCAACCATGGCAGGAAAGATCGAGCAGGTTAAGGGCCGGGGAAAAGAGGCGATCGGGAATCTGACAGGCAACAAGGACCTTCAAGCCGAAGGTAAAGCCGATCGTCAAGCCGGGGAGGCAAAGGAGAAGGTAGGCCAAGCAAAGGACAGGGTCGAAGAGGTCATCGAGAAGGCGGAGCACAAGGCTGGAGAAGTGATCGACCGGACAGAGGACGCTGCGCATCGGAACTGACCCGGTGGCTCACAGTTGCCGAGCGATGGCGTCGCCAACGCCGCCGACCCGCCGGCGAGGATTCCGGAGCCGGCCGTCGATAAGGAGAACCGCGATCACTCCGATACGGGTTCATGTCATCAGCCACGGCTGCGAGCGCAGCGCCTCCGAGCTCGATGAGGTTGCTGGGCCTAAACTCCTGGTCCGAGGCCGAGAGAGGCGGTGACGTCATGAGTGATGAGTCTCCAACGTCGGATCGTCCCACCCCGCAGCCTGCCGAAATGCCGAGTGGGCCCGACCCAACGACACCTGCTCCGGGAAGTCCGACGAGACGGACTCGAATCTCAGCAGCCTGGGTGGGCGTAATCATCGGCGTTGTCGTGCTGGCGTTCCTGCTGGCGTTCATTATCCAGAACGGCCAGTCGGTAAAGGTCTCATTATTCAGCGCACACGTGCGTATGCCGCTCGGCGTAGCTCTACTGCTCGCAGCGGTCGCCGGTGTGTTGCTTGCCGGGGTCGTGGCGTCACTACGCATCTGGCAGCTACGCCACCGTGTGCACCAATCAAAATGAGCCAGCCGGCCTCGTTCTTCGTCCATCGGACATCGACCTCACCGCCACTGCTGGATTCAGAGGGGTGCTTCTGCGAAGCTCCCCTGCCCCTTTCCGGAGCTCGAGTTTCTTCCGCAGTTTTCTTTTGACCAGAAGAGAGCGCTCTACGCGAGACCCAACCGACTGTCGTTAGGCAGTCGCGTCCAGATCCTCTTTTTCCAAAGTTTCCAGCAATCCCGCGAAACCCTGCGGTGCGCGTCCCTTTCGTCGAGAGCTAGTCGTTACGGTCGCCCTGGGATCATGTCGGATGCGGAAGCCTGCAGCCACAGCTCGGTGGTGTAGGTCGCGATCTTCACTGCTGCGCAAACTGCGGAATCCACCAAGTTCCGTGTACAACGTTCCGCTGAAACCAAGGCTTGCACCGTGGATCGGCTCCCGTTCTTCCGCATAGCGCTCAGTCCATCGGAGTACCGTGGCACTCTCCTCGGCAACTCGGACCCTCCCCGCCCACAAATCCACACCTGCAGCATGAGCCTCCAGCTGGACCGTCAGCCAGTCCTGCGGCACGCACGAATCTGCATCGGAGGTGGCGAGCCAGACCCGCGCGGCGTCCATCTCCGGCCAGCGTGCCAGAAGAGCGAGCGCCCCTGTCCCGCGGGCCAGCCCGACACTCCGGCATTCTCGACGAATTACCAGCGCACCAACCCGGGCGGCCCAGCGACGCGCGATAGCCGAGCTGGCATCGCGGCAGGTGTCGAGCACAACAGCCACACGGCACGAGATCGAAGGCGCGACCGCACCCAATGCCACGTCTAGTGCCCGGAGCGCACGGGGCAGCAGCTCCTCCTCGTCATGGACGGGCAACACGATACCCACGGCGTCGATCTTTCGCCGGGGGTCGAGTGTGCTCACTGTCGCTCCCAGATGTCGAGCACGAACTCCTCTTCAATGTGGTGAACGACGGTGACAAGACCGGCAGTCTCGGCGATTATTCTGTGACTGCGCTCGCCCGTGAGGGGGTAGTCCGTCTCACCACGCCAGTGGACACCTACTACGTGTGCTCCCCGCGTAGTTGAGTCTATGACGCATGCCACGACGCAACCAAGGTCGGTCACGTCGAAGTAGTACGCGATCTCACTGAGTACGACAAGGTCGAACGGACCCGGTGGCCACTGATCGGGGATGGAGCGCTCCTGAACCCTGACGTGGGACGCCTCTCGGAGCCGGGTCTTGGCCCGACGGAGGGCGGAAGGGATGATGTCGCTCGAGAGCAGCCGGTCACAGCGATTGGCCAATTGTTCGCTGAGGACTCCGACGGAACACCCCGGCTCGTATGCGGAACGATAACGTGACCGCGGGAGGCTGGCGACGGTCACGGCGTATTTCCGCTGTTCGTACGGACTGCTTTCAAATCCCCAGGGATCGGCGTTGTATCGGTACATCTCTTCGAAGTAGGAGCGGCCCGTCGACGTCATGGGCTTCCATCAACGAATACCTCAAAGGATCGCCAAAATCGCCGCAGCACTGAATCAGGCAAGAGGGGGCGTCCGTCGTGGTCGTGGGGGAAGGGCCTGATCTGCGAGGTGAATGCGTACGTCGCCCAACGCTTCCGAGCGGTCTGCCGCCGTTCCAGCTCAAGTCGCCTGCAATGGCGCCAAGGTACTTCCGTATTCTCCGGGTTTGCCCAGTGCCAGGCCCACACCAAATACTCGAGCACGGGTACACGGATCGAGGCGGCCGCGGCCGCCGCAGCGCGCCCGCAGGCATCATGATCGGGATGGCCATCCGACCGCCATGGACTGACGCAGAGGTCATCAGGCCGAAGCAGGCAGCTGAGCAGATCTGTCAGGCGGTCAACCTGCTCCGCCACGGCTCCGTCGGGAAAGCGAAGCTGAGACACACGCACGGATCTGCAACCCAGCCGATTGAGGGCAACTCGCCTCTCAAGGGCACGTGTCGTCGACAGATCGCATCCCACAAGGCGCGCTCCTGGATGTGATGCTTCACCATCGGTCACGGCAATCACCACCGTTTCAACACGGGCGCGCTCCATGCGCTGGAGAAGGCCTCCGGCGCCGAGGACTTCGTCGTCCGGGTGTGGAGCGACCACAACCAGTCGACGCGGCCGGCTTTCCATCAACGGACGGAGCCCGGCAAGACAGCTCGCGCCGAGCCAGATTTGCTCGTTCGTTCCCGGATGCAGCTCGTCAACGACTAACTCCACGGCCACCCGTCACAGGCCATCCCGCCGAGGATATTGGCGTCCTGCGGACCGTGGTACTGGGCCAAATACACGTAGAGATCCGCGGCTCGTTGGGCCTGCACAGGATCATGACAGAGCGGGCGAGCTCCTCCGGCCGCAGCGCAGTGCATCAGGACCTGCTGCGCTGCGTGGTGCACGGCATGACGAATCACAAGGGCGCGTCGTTTCGCCGCGCCCGCAAGATCGTGCGGATCATTGTCGATATCGACTGCCGCTTGTTCTATTGCCCGGCGCATGAGATCCACGTGGGCGAAGGCCTCTCCGAGTTCGACGACAACGAGTTCGGATGGTTCTGTGCCGAGACTTCCCACTAGGTGCTCGACCAGGCCACGGGCCCCGCCGTACCAGCAGGCGGCGACTCCGGTCGCCCCGAACCAGAATCCTGGTCGCTCAAGGTAGAAGTTTGGCGGGCCGACCTCAGAATTCCTCGGCAAGGGCGGCCCACCGAAATCGAGGGTTTCGCTCAGAGAATCTGCCATTCCCACCGCAGGCCAGGATCCGGGATGGATCCCAACAACGTTCTCGGCGACCGAAACATCGAACAGCCTGTATCCGTCCGAGCATTCCGCCGTCACGAGCGCCCGATCGATTCGCGTGCTTCCCGAGCAGAACGGCTTCTCCCCCGACAGCTGCCAGCCATCTGCCGTCAAACGCGCCGTCGTGCCGTCTGGCGTTCGGGCCGCCCAGACGCCGTACGTCTCCCTCGCCGTGGGCTCGCGGCCCGCCTCTGCCAGAATGGAGAGAGCATCGAGGTGGCCCTCGACCAATCGAGCAAGCGACAGGTCCTTTGCCGCCCAGTTAGCCAGTGCCGCAAAACGGGCGGCTGTACAGCCCGACCCCGGATGTGGGAGTGCAGATCCGCAACCAGTTGCGATCTGCCTGAGCTCCAACCACCGCCTCAACCCGGTCTCTCTTCGACGCGCTGCTGTTCCTGCGGCAGTGTGTCAACGCTGGCCTTCACATGTGCGTGGTACCCGACTCGGCCCAAACCAAACGTGTGTCGATCCGTCGGTGGTCTGCTGGCCGCAGTGTGAAACGCGTGAGTTCGGTCTATCCGAGCAATTGGCAATTCCGGTCGGCTCGCAGTGACCCTGCCACGCAATTGGCTCGTCGCCAGAGTCTCCAACACGGAGATGTCGTCAGGATGGGACGAGGTCAAACTCAGCCCATACCACCTTCCCGTCGGAGGTGGCTTCGACTCCCCAGCAGCTCGCCAGGTTGGCAACAAGGCTCAGGCCCGAACCGGCCTGAGCCGCCGGTGAAGAATTACCGATGGTCGACATAATCGGGCTGGCGTCTCGGACCGACAGCCGAACCAGTTGTTGCGCAGGTAGAACGCGCATTTCGACACAAAAGGGAGTGCCCGCATGGACGACTACGTTCGTCGCGAGCTCCGAGACTACGAAGGCCATTTCATCGACCAGATCTTCATCTGCGTGTCCCCACTGCCGCAGGCCATCGCGCACAAACGTGCGCGCTGCCCCGGGTGCACCCGGCTCGGCTGCAAAGTCGGCCGTCTTCTCGCTGAGCCCAACCTGTGGTTCAAAAGCGTCAGAGCAAGGAGTGCTCAGCACAACGGATGAGTGCAGATGACAGATCTGCCGCAATGCCTCAACGTGTTCTGGTCCCGTGACAGACGCACTCGGATAACCGCAAAGGAGCGAAAACTGCCGACTCTCGGCGAGGTCATTCCACAACGATTCCAGTTCGATAGCGGTCAGCACATCACCCGCGTCCCAGAGCAGGGCAACCATTTCGCCATAGACGTGCACGGGGCGACCCACCTCGAACGCGTCTTCCAGGATACTTCCGAGAACGGAACGAAAGGCATTCCGGTCGATCTGCCCTTCCACCATGAACCGCGTCATCGTCGAAGCTGCATCAAGCATGAAGAGCCGACCGGCTCGACGAGCCTCGATTGGGTCGATGCCGGCGAGCTCAAGCTCGGTTTCGAATGCCTGACGATGCGTCTCAGAGGCAATGACGATCGCGGTTTCCCGCGCTCGAGCAGCTCGCGCGAGGTGCTGACCGACGACCTCGAATAGATCGGTTTCGCGCTCGTAGAATTGAACGACGTGATCGCCGCTCTCGAGTTCAACATCTCTCAGGTCGATCGTCATCTCTGCTCCAATGACTGCTGTGATGAATACGCATCGTGACCGGCCGCAGGCGCTATGCCGGAATCGTCCGATCCGACAATTCGGAGGTTCAAGGCTCTTCGTGCGTCTGCGGATTGTCGAGATACCTGTGGCGCGGCCCACTCGTTTTCCGGCGCATACCGTCGCGACTCGTTGAGGCGCCTCATGGAAGCGACCTCATCGAGCGAGAAAGGGGCAACTGCTCGTAGCGCCCCACCTTCAATCCCAACTGTCCCGTCAATGAAGCCAAGGATTCGCAGCACCTTCTCGACGATTGGCACCGGCGAGCGAAACTCAGTCGAGGCGAATCCCCGGCCCGCAAGAACGATGCGTCTGAGACTTCCAACCCCCATGAATTGTGCCTCGGAAACGTCGACCAACAACGGACGCCCTGACCCGTGGCAAAGGCCGTCAAGCGCCTCCTGCAACGCCGGTTCGGAGACGATATCGAACTCCCCTGCCAGTCGAAGAACGATCGCGGACGGAGGTTCATCGCAGATATCAATGGAGAAAGTCTCAAAATCCATGGCCTTTCCTCCCATCAGCTCGATATCGGACTCTTGAATGCGTAGAAATCGTAGAGCTTTTGGGCCAGATAATGCAAGACCTGTACACGGTTGTGCCATAACTACGTCCCAATCATCTGCAATACCTCCTCACCAGGACGATAATGGGTTATCCTGTGGGCGTGGAGGATGATCGCGACGGCATTTACAGCATCGGCGCAGTAGTGAAGATGCTTGGCGTGCCCGCGCAGACGCTCCGTAGTTGGGAGGACCGGTACCACCAGATCGTCCCCGATCGAAGCGCCGGCGGCCACCGTCTCTACTCCCGTGAGCAGGTCGACCAGCTCCGATTTGTCCTCGATGAGCTCGATCGCGGCATGCAGCCGGCGGATGCTCATCGGCTGCTGGAGGAGCGATTGCGCTACCCGATTGAACCTCGTTCGGGCGAAGACCAGTCGGTCACGATTCTCATCGCCGAGAGGGATCCGTTTGCCGCTGAATACTCGGAGTACTTCTTGCGGACCGAGGGTTACGCCGTAAAGGTGTTGTTCGACTACGAAACCGCTCGCGCCGTCCTCGAAGAAGATCCACCAAGCGTCGCGGTAATTGATCTGTTGATCTCCGGCGGAGCCGGACTTGACCTGTGCCGGTTGGCGCAGACTGGAGGAGCCGCGCGGGTCCTCGCCGTATCGACGCTCGACTCACGAGACCAGGCCCTGCAAGTCGGGGCCGATGCGTTCTTGATGAAGCCGCTGGACCCCCTCCAGTTCGTCTCGACCATTCGGGACCTCCTAGGTACAAGTGCCTATCTCCGCCGCTCGGTCCGGGTTCCGTGACTGACCGACTCGCGAGCGGCTCATCCCGCATGGACGCTGTGCTCGGAGGCGGCATTCTGTGCAACTCGATCAACCTCTTCATGGGTCGCCCCGGAACCGGCAAGACGATCCTCGCCCAGCAGTACCTCTTCCACAACGCCACAGCGGAACGACCGGCTCTGTATCTTTCAACGGTATCTGAACCACTCGAGAAGATTCTTCGTTACGGTCAATCGCTCACGTTCTTCGACACCGACCTCGTCGGATCGAGCGTCATCTACGAGGATCTCGGTAAGGTGCTGAACGACGGCGGTCTCGAAGCGGTGCTCAAGCAGGTAATCGGGTTACTCCGCGAACGCCGCCCAGCGCTCTTGGTGATCGACAGCTTCAAGGCGCTGCGGGCTTTCGCTCCGGATGATGGTGAGTTTCGCCGATTCCTCCATGAACTCGCCGGTCACCTGTCAGCTGCCCAGATCACCTCTTTTTGGGTCGGGGAGTACGATAAAGCCGAGGCGACGGAGGCCCCGGAATTTGCAGTCGCCGACGCAATTGTCTCCCTCGATGTTGAGCGAGTTGGCGACAGAGAAAGCCGTGTTCTCCAAGTATTGAAGCTGCGTGGTAGCGGGTTTACCTCGGGCAAGCACGCATACCGCGTCTCATCCGACGGGATCGTAATTTTTCCCCGTCTCGCGGATCATGTTGAAGGTGACAGCTACGACTTCCAGTCGGAGCGGGTCTCCTCGGGAGTGTCTCTTCTCGACGACATGCTGTTTGATGGCTACTGGCGTGGAGCTTCGACGCTCGTGGCGGGGCCATCTGGATCAGGAAAGACGCTCATCGCGCTGCACTTCGTCCTTTCGGGTGCCGACGTTGGTGAGCAGGGGATCTACGCAACGTTCCAGGAGAATCCCGTGCAATTGGAACGCATTGTCCAGGGATTTTCTTGGTCACTCGAGAACCCCAAGATCGAGCTTATGTTCCGCCCGCCTGTCGATCTCTATGTCGATGAGTGGGTTTATGAGGTTCTGGACGCGATCGAGCGCACCGGGGCAACCCGGCTGGCCATCGATAGCCTCGGAGACCTCCGCGTCGCTTGCGGCGACGAACTCCGATTCCGTGAGTACATGTACTCCCTCTTGCAACGGTGCGCCCGCAAAAATGTCAGCGTGATCATGACCCAGGAAGCGTCGGAGCTGTTCGGCTTGACTCGCCTCTCGGAGTTTGGGATCTCTCACATCTCGGACAATGTCGTGCTGCTCCAATTTCTCAGGGGAGAGTCCGAGGTGAAGCGCGCCGTCACCGTATTAAAGACCCGAGGTAGCGGTCACGACCCACTGATTCGACAGTTTGAGATCACCGCTGCGGGATTCACACTTGGCGACCGGTTCCTATCTGACCAGAGCCTGCTCTAGCAATTGCCAATGCTCAATCGCCCATTCGGGTGGTTCTCCGGCGCGACTAAGGCTCAGAGGGCGCGTCAAGCGCCGCTTCATCAGAGGCGTCTTCACCAAACCCGACCCCGATACGTTGGTCTGTGCTGTGCGTCAGGAACGGATGGCTAAGTTATTGGTGGAACGGGTATGAACTATTGGTGAGTATTTCTCGGCGAATCGCCCGCCCTCTTTTGGCATCGATCTTCATTGCTGAAGGCTGGGATGCCATCAGAAACCCCAACGGGAAGGCCAAACCTCTCGCGCCACGTTCCCAGCCCCCGATGACGGGTCAATCTGTGGTTCCAGAAGACTCCCTGAATTTCGTCAGAGTGAACGGGGTTGTCCAAGTTAGCGGAGGAGTCCTCCTCGCCATCGGCAAATACCCTCGTCTAGCGGCCCTGGTCCTGATGGGTTCGATCGCGCCCACCACTTACACCGGGCATCGCTTTTGGCAAGAAACAGACGACGAGATTCGAGGGCAGCAGAAGATCCAACTGCTCAAGAACCTCGGGCTTCTCGGCGGGCTGATTTTTGCTGCCGTGGACACGGAAGGTGCTCCCTCA
>DATNLP010000098.1:0-5851 GCA_035602795.1 Acidimicrobiales bacterium
GTGGCGGCGGCCGCCGAGGCAGCGGCCGGGGCGGACGTGGCCATCGTGGTGGCCGGGTACGACGCCCAGGACGAGGGTGAGTACATCGGACCCGACTCTGCGGCGACGCCGGAGCTGCTGTCGCTGTTCCCCCCGATACCCGACGACATGGTGAGCGTCCTGGGCCAGGCCTTCGCCGAGGGGGAGCAGAGCCGCGGTATGGGTGGCGACCGCGCCTCGCTGAGCTTGCGGCCGGTCGACGAGGAGATCATCCGGGCCGTGGCCGCGGCCAACGCGTCCACGGTGGTCGCCGTCGTGGCGGCCGGTGCCGTGCTGACCGAGGGGTGGCGCGCCGAGGTGCCCGCGGTGCTGATGATGTGGTACCCCGGCATGGAGGGCGGCCACGCGCTGGCGGACGTGCTGACCGGGGCACACAACCCGAGCGGCCGCCTGCCGTTCTCCATCCCCACCTCGGAGGCGCACCTGCCGTTCTTCGACCGCGAGGCCACCGCCATCACGTACGACCGCTTCCACGGCCAGCGCCTGCTGGACAAGCTCGGCGTGCCGGCCGCCTTCCCGCACGGCTTCGGCCTCTCCTACTCGACGTTCGCCGTGCGCGCCGCGAAGGTGGACTCCCTCGAGGAGGGCACCGCAACGCTGACCGTGGAGGTGGCCAACACCGGCGGGCGCGACGGGATCCATGTCGTGCAGGTGTACGGCCGGTCGTCGGCCGGCCCCTACGCCGGCGAGCTGTTCCTGTCCGGCTTCGCGCCGGTGTCGGTGCCGGCGGCCTCGACGGCATCCGTGTCCGTGCCCGTCTCGCTGCGGCCGTTGGCCGCCTGGGACGCCGGCGAGCGGCGGCGGGCGCTGCCCGACCCCGGTGACGTCGAGCTCGAGGTGGGATCGCACGCCCACGATCCGAATGCGGTGCTCGTACGGCTGGCCCCAGCCGGACGCTGATCGACCGCGCCCTCGCCTCTTAGCCGGGCTCGAGCACGATGCGTATGGCACCAGCGCCCCGGTCCGAGGCCACGCGGAAGGCCTCGGCCGCATCCTCCAACGGGAAGCGGTGCGTAATGACCGTACGCACGATTTCGGGGTCCCCCGCCAGCATGGCGGCGGCCTCTTCCATTTCGCGCACGCCGTCGTGCTCGCAGTACCCCAGCGAGGGGATGAGCCGAGCCTCGCGGTTGAACAGCGGCATCCAGTCCAGCTGCACCGGACCGAAGTGGACGCCGAGGACCACGATGGTGCCGCCGGGCGCCACCAGCTCGCCGCAGCGGGCCAGGCTCTCCGGTGAGCCGGCAGCTTCGACCACGACGTCGTAGCTCCCCTCCGTACCGACGCGTGCGCCGAGACGCTCACCCGCCTCGCGTTGGTGGGGGTGCCGCGCCTCGAGCGCCACGTCCTCGCCGCCCTGAGCCCGGGCGCCGGCCACGGCCAGCAGGCCCAGCGCGCCGGCGCCGACCACAGCCACCCGGCGGCCCGGCCCGGTTTCGGCCAGGCGCAGCGCATGCCATGACACCGAAGCAGGTTCCACCACGGAGGCGTCGCGCAACTGGAGGCCGTCCGGCAGCGGTACCAGGCGCTCCGGCGGGGCGCGGAACTGCTCCGCCATGCCGCCGTCGGCGAACATCCCGAGGGCGCGTGACCCGTGGGTGTAGCACAGGTTGTAGGCGCCGCGGCGGCACTGGTCGCACTCGAGGCAGCCGTAAATCGCCTCGACGACCACCGGCGTGCCGTCCTCACGCAGGCCGGCCAGCTCGTGGCCCAAAATATTGGTGCTGCCGTAGCGGATGTAGCTGAGGTCCGACGCGCACACGCTGGTGGCTTTCATGTCGAGTATCTCGCCGACGCCAGGAGGCTCTTCGACGTCAACCAGGGCCACGCCGCCGTCCTGACTGCGGACCGCCTTCACGGCGCCGCCGGGGGGTCGCCACGCAGACCGATGCTGTTGAGCACCCCGGCCATGCAGAGGTAGCCGCCGATCACGAAGAGCAGCTCGAAGAGCTGAGCGGGCTCGAAGGACGAACCGAGGGTTTCCCACGTCGTATCGCTGACGCCGAACCCGTCGATGATCTCGTCCACCGCTGTGAGCAGGGCGCGCTCGAGCGGCGTCCACACTGTGGCCGCCGGCCCTTCGGTGACCGCCCGCAGCTGCTCATCGGTCAGGCCCTCGTCGCGCGCCATCCGTGCGTGCTGACCCCACTCGTAGCCCGACTGCGTCCGCCAGGCCACGCGCACGATCAGGAGCTCCCGCAGTCGGGGGTCGAGTGTCGACTGGTCGCTGGCCAACATGTCGGTGAAGGGCAGCCACGTCTCGCTCAGGGGGAGATGGTGCGCGAACAGCTCCAGGACGACCGGCATGGGTAGCGCGTCCGGGGCACCCGACAGGTACAGCTCGGGCCGGCGCAGGTGCGACAGCAGGACTTCCCGGGTGTGGTCGTCCCACTCCGCGAAGGGGAGTGGGACGAGGCGCGTCTCGGGCGAGGGACTCATCGGAGGGTGTGATCTTACGAGCCGGTCCAGGGCGGCGCTCTTCCCGCCAGCCCGTGGTCGAGCTCCTCTACAGCACTTTGACGTGGCGCCGGAAGGCGGCCAGGACGGCGTCTTTGGGATCGAGGTCGGTCACCAGCACGTCGAGCCGGTCCAGGGACAGGCACCGCGCCACGCCCTGGCGCCCCAGCTTGCTGTGGTCGACGGCCACCACGATCTCCGCGCTCACCTCGGCCAGCGCTAGCTTTGCCTCCGCTTCCTCCAGCGTGGCCTCGGTGGTGCCTTCGGGCGTCAGCCCGGCGGCGGACAGGAAGAGGCGGTCGAGCGCCAGGTCCCGCGCCGAGCGGGTGGCGAGCGGCCCGACCAGGCTGTCGGTCCGCGGGTCGTGCTGGCCCCCGGTCAGCAGGACAGTCACGCCCGAGCGCTCTCGCAGGGCGTTGAAGGCCTCGAGCCCGTTGGTGGCCACGGTGAGCTGGCGCGCCCCGGCGATGGAGACGGCCAGGCGCTGCAGGGTGGACGAGGCGTCCATCCCGATGGCACCCGACTCCGGTACCAGCGACGCCAGCTTGGCGGCGATGCGCTCCTTGGCTCTGGCCTGTACGCCGAAGCGCTCGGAGTAGCGCTGGGGGCCCAAGGCCAGCGCGCCGCCGCGGACCCGGCGCACGCGTCCCTGCTCGGCCAGGGTGTCGAGGTCTCGCCGGATGGTCATCTCGCTGACGGCCAGGTCGACGGCCAGGTCGCTCACCTTTACCCGACCGAGGGCGTCGACCTCCTCGCGGATGCGCTCCAGGCGGTCGAAGGCGTCGACGCTCATGCTGGTTCGTACCTCCGGAGTGCCGTGCCGGCCGCCACCAGTGCCCGCGCCCCGTCGAGCGAATCGGCGATGGCCCCGTGGGCGCGGGCCTGTACGAGGAGATTCCCGATCGCCGTCGCCTCGGCCGGACCGGCCAGCACCGGCCGGCCCGCCGCGTCGGCGGTGGCCTGGCCGAGCAGGGCGTTCTGGGAGCCACCGCCGACCAGGTGGACGACGTCGACCACACCACCGGACAGCTCGGCCCCGGTCCGGACGCCGTCGGCGTAGGCCCGGGCCAAGGAGTCGACCACACAGCGCACCGTCTGGGCCGGACCCACCGGGGCGGTGAAACCGGCGCCCACCGCGCTGGCGGCGATGCGCTCGGGCATCGGGCCCGGAGCCAGGAACGAGGCATCGTCCACGTCGATCAGCGCGCCGCCGGCGGGCAAGCTCGCCGCCTCGCCGAGCAGCCGGTTCAGGTCGTGCTCCTCGCCCCGCTCGGCCCAAGCACGCAGCGACTCCTGCAGCAGCCAGAGGCCGCCGGTGTTGCGCAGGAAGCGGATCCGGCCGTCGACCCCGAGCTCGTTGGTGAAGTTCGCCCGGCGCGCCGCCTCGGTGAGGATGGGACCGGCGGCCAACTCCACGCCGACGAGCGACCAGGTGCCGCTCGAGACGTAGGCGAAGCGGTCGGTGGTGGCGGGCACGCCGGCCACGGCCGACGCGGTGTCGTGCGAGCCCACCGTGGTGACCACGACGCCGGCCGGCAGGCCCAGCCGCTCCCGCAACTCGGCCCGCACTGGTCCGAGGACCGTCCCCGCCGACACCAGCGGCGTGAGCAGCTCGGCACGCAGTCCCAGGCGTGCGACCAGCTCGAGCGACCACTCGCCGGAACGCACGTCGAGCAGTCCCGTTGTGGACGCGTTGGTGCGCTCGGTGCGCAGCTCCCCGGTGAGCCAGTAGGCCAGCAGGTCGGGCAGCATCGCGAGGGCCGAAGCCTGTGGCCACAGCGGGCCGCGGCGCTCGCTCGCCAACTGGTAAAGGGTGGAGAAGGGGAGGAACTGCAGCCCGTTGCATGCGAAGAGCTCGTCGGGCGGCACGAGGGCGTGCACCGCGTCCACCACCTTGGCCGTGCGGTCGTCGCGGTACGACGTGGGCTCGGCCAGCAGCCGGCCCTCGGCATCGAGCAGGCCGTAGTCGACGCCCCAGGTGTCGATGCCCATCGACTCCACCTGCGGATAGCGCTCGGCCAGCGCGCCCAGTCCCGTCAGCACCTCGTCGTAGAGTCGGGACACGGGCCAGCGCAGCCGGCCGTCCACCTCGCGGGCGCGGTTGGGGAAACGGTGCACGGCCTCCACCGAGAGGGACTCGCCGTCGACCAGGCCGGCCACGACGCGCCCGCCCGACGCGCCCAGGTCCACGGCGGCGAAGACGCGCGGAATCATGTCCAGCCCCTCAGCGCAGGAAGGCGGCCGCCACGCCCGAGTCCACCGGGACGAGCAGCCCGGTGGTGTGGCTGAACTCGCTCGAGCTGATGGCGGCCACCGCCACCGCCACGTGCTCCGGCAACACCTCGCGCTTGAGCAGGCTGCGCTGGGCGTAGAACGTGCCCAGGTCTTCCTCGGCCACGCCGTAGACGGCGGCCCGGTCGGCGCCCCACCCGCCGGCGAAGATGCCGCTGCCGCGCACGACGCCGTCCGGGTTCACCCCGTTGACCCGGATGCGGTGCTCGCCCAGCTCGGCGGCCAGCAGCCGCACCTGGTGGGCCTGGTCGGCCTTGCTACTTCCGTAGGCGACGTTGTTAGGCCCGGCGAAGACCGCGTTCTTGGACACGACGTACACGATGTCGCCCCCGAGGTCCTGGGCGATCATGGCGGCGGCCGCCGCCTTGGCCACTACGAAGCTGCCCTTGGCCATGACGTCGTGTTGGAGGTCCCACTCCTCCTCGGTCGTCTCGAGCAGCGGCTTGGAGATGGACAATCCCGCGTTGTTGACCACCAGGTCGACGCCGCCGAAGGCCAGCAGCGTGTCGCGCAGGGCGTCGGCCACCGCGCCCGCGTCGGTGACGTCCACCGCCACGCCCGTCGCCACGTCGCCGCCACCGATCGAACCGGCCACCGCCCGGGCCTCGTTGCCGTCGAGGTCGGCCACGACCACGCAGGCGCCGTCGGCGGCCAGTTGCTCGGCGATGGCCCGGCCGATGCCGCTCGCCGCGCCGGTCACGAACGCGATGCGGCCGGCGTGTCGCCGCGGCGCCGGCAGGCGGGCCAGCTTGGCCTCCTCCAGCGTCCAGTACTCAATGCGGAACTTCTCGCTCTCGGCGATGGGGGCGTAGGTCGAAATAGCCTCGGCGCCGCGCATGACGTTGATGGCGTTGACGTAGAACTCGCCCGCCACGCGGGCCGTCTGCTTGTCGCGGCCGTACGAGAACATGCCCACGCCCGGGACCAGCACGATGGCCGGGTCGGCGCCGCGCATGGCCGGCGAGTCGGGCGTGGCGTAGAGCTCGTAGTAGGCCCCGTACTCCTCGCGGTAGGCGGCGTGCAGCTCGCCGAGGCGCGTCACGCACGCCTCGACCGGAGCCGC
>DATNLP010000106.1:0-12323 GCA_035602795.1 Acidimicrobiales bacterium
GACGACGTACGAGAAGGTAAGTGGCTCACCGGACACGCTTGAAGCACCGGGGACGAGGCGGATGCCGATGCCACCTGAGCGTTCTTGTGCCGGCACGGCCGACGCCGCGCTCGGCGCCGCGAGGCTCCCTGCGAGCAGAGCCAGCGCGACGATGAAGCCCCAGATGCTGATCGGCCTTGGACTTTTCACTTACGCGACCGAGCTCGTGATCGTGGCGGTGTAGACACCGGGCGCAAAGTTTGCCGGCACAACGATCGAGATCGTCGGCGACCACGTCGCCGTGCTGATCCCGGTGCTTGCTCCCGTCACGACGGTGACCACGCCGGTCAGATCCGTGACCGGATAAGCCGTTGCGACAACTGGTCCGGAAGCCACGATTGGGCCTGCGGAGTAGCTGACGTTGGTCGCCGGATCCGCAGGACCGGCCGTCGGCGTAAACGCCGTGGATATCACCGATGCCGTCCAAGTGGTCGTGCCACCGCGTTGGTCAGAAACCGTGACGGCACCAAGCGAGCCGGACATCACGCTCGAAGTCGTCGATGCGACCTGCGAGCCGAGCGAGACGCCCGCAATCGGTGCGCTGATCGAGAGCGTGCCCGACGTGAGGGTGAAGGATGCCGGAGTCGAGGCCCCTGCGGGCAGGACGATGCCGACCGTCACGGCGCCCAGCACCGTCAAGAGGAGTACACACTTTCGCATCGTCGCAACGCCTCGTCTTTGTAATCGAGAGCGGGTCAAGAAACGGCACCACTGAGCCGCGTGAGCGGCCTCAGACCCAAACTGAATCCGATCGACCTGTCAGACAATACATGTCATTAATAAGCGGGTGTTTGTTATTGCGTATTATTGGGCGGCTTTTGATACACCAGCATGTAAGCGATGTCTTTGCTATGATGCCAAGCATGGAGGGCCAAGAGACCGTTGATCCCCTGCAGACCGTTCCCGACTTTCGGTTCCTGACGAATCACGGCAATGCGCTGCTGCTGATCGCTCGGGATCCCCGGATTCGCATACGAGACATCGCGACACTGCTCGACATCCCCGAACGCGCAGCGCAGCGCACCGTTACCGATCTGGTGAAATCGGGGTACATCGACAGCGAACGACAAGGGCGTCGCAACGTCTACAGCGTGAGAGTTGACCGACCGTTCAACTTGCCGTTTCAACGCGACATCGACATCAACGCCCTGCTAGGGATGCTCGCTCACATTGGGGATCCGGGAATCGCGGCTCGTGAATGAGGCCCTTGAGAACTCCTTTTTCGGCGACGAATGACGGACACGAAATTCGGAATCCAGGCATCTCGCACCGCTCGTCCAATCTGCGAGAAATACCATCTGGCCTGGCCTGGCCTTGGCCCTCCGACCAAGACCGGAGGAGATTGACCTTGAGCCCGAAAAGTGGACCACGTTTTGTGAGAATTTGGCCTGTCCCACCAGGAGGGTGGACGTGCTATTCCGCCATTCGAGCGAGTTCCGCCGACAAGCCTGGTGACAGATGCTGGCCGGCGAGGCGGTCAAGGACTTGGCCGTCGAGCTCAGTGTCTCCGACTCCACCCTCATGGTGGCGCCGTCAGGCCCTGATCGATGCGGTGCAGGTGCCCGCGCTGAAGAGCTGTGAGGCGGACCGCCCTGCCCAGGCCCACCGCTGCATCAAGGAACTCGAGGACGAGCTCAAGTTGGTCAATGCGGCCGGCGCCCTCTTCAACGAATGCCAGGTGATCAGCCCAAGAGGGGTGGCAGCTTGTCCGAGGACTGAGCAACTTGAGCTGCTCCGAACGACTGGTCTGCCAACTAGTCGGGCTGAACCGTTCCGCCCTGGGAGAACGAGACGACCGCCACAGCGTCTCGCCGGCCCCGCCTGCAGGATCTATAGAACTGTATTGCTAGTATCTGCAAACTAGAGTACAGTCCAGGCCTGCCTCGAACGTCCGTCGCAGACGGTTGTTTATTT
This sequence comes from Acidimicrobiales bacterium, assembly GCA_035602795.1. Classification (GTDB taxonomy): domain Bacteria; phylum Actinomycetota; class Acidimicrobiia; order Acidimicrobiales; family RAAP-2; genus Bog-473. Next base: position 1,954 of record DATNLP010000106.1, read on the forward strand.
CGGGGTGCTCAAAGGGGGGGCGACAGTGCTGTCAGCCTGGTCGTCGTTGCATCGCTCTCTTACAAGAGTGGAGCCTCGAATACGACTTTCAAGGCGGGGCGCAGTTCCGGTTGGCGCACAATCGCGGACGATCAACCCAGACCTGGGCAACGGATGGCAGGTCGAGGTCTTGCCAGTGATGAGTGGCTCTGGATGTTGACCGAAACGAACGCACTCACTTTCTTGATCGCCGGTTTGATTATCTCTCTCTTGGTGGGATCGTTGATATACCTCTTGGGTACCAGTCGATCTCGGGCGGTCAAAATGGTGCACGAACGCACCGATCAACTTCAATTTCAGGCCTTCCACGACTCGCTTACCGGACTCCCCAACCGAGCGCTCATCCTCGATCGACTCAACCAGATGATGGCTCGCTCCCGGCGGGAACACACTCCCGTGGCGGCGCTGTTCCTCGACCTCGATGACTTCAAAAGTGTGAACGACACCTTGGGCCACAACGCCGGCGACCAGTTGCTGGCCGCTGTAGGGGTCAGGCTGGCGAGTGCACTTCGAGAAGGAGACTCGGTCGGGCGCCTGGGAGGCGACGAGTTCGTGGTGCTGGTCGAAGGCGCCTCACTGGCAGCGGGTGCGAAGGTGGTGGCGCAGCGCGTCCTCGACTTGTTGGCCACTCCATTTGAGATCTCACGCAGCGATGCTCCGCTGGTGGTAACAGCTAGCATCGGTATCGCCACGGGCATACGGGAGGACTCCGAGGATCTCCTCCACGATGCTGATATCGCCCTTTACCGAGCAAAGGCGACCGGCAAGGAACGTGCCGTCGTGTTTCTTTCGTCGATGCAGGTCGCCGCCGACGACCATCGACGACTTGATCTCGATCTTCGCCGCGCCTTCGAACTTGACCAGTTCTTCCTGCAGTACCAACCAATCGTTGATCTTGCCACCGGGGCATTCACCGGCGCCGAGGCACTCTTGCGCTGGCGCCACCCGCAACGGGGAGTGCTTGAGCCCAGCGAGTTCATTTCCGGCCTTGAATCGAATGGTCTCATTGTTCCGGTCGGTCGGTGGGTGCTTCATAACGCGTGCAGCCAGGGCGCGACCTGGCAGCACGACGGTCATCCTTTGGCTGTTTCGGTCAACATCTCGGCCCTTCAACTCGAAGGAAATCGGATCATCGAAGACGTCTTCAGTGCCCTTTCGGAGAGTGACTTCGCCCCGGGCATGTTGATCCTGGAGATAACCGAGACAATCCTTATGAAGGACGTGCCGGCGATCATCGATCGTCTCGATTCGCTCAAAGCGGTCGGGGTGCGCATCGCTATCGACGACTTGGGTACTGGGCACTCGTCGCTTACCTGCCTGCGAAAATTTCCGATTGATGTGCTGAAGATCGACCAATCCTTCGTAGCGGGGATCAACGACAGTGTTGAGTCTGCTGCGATTGTCCACACCCTGGTACAACTGGGGAAAACACTCGGACTCGGAATTGTGGCTGAAGGCATTGAGACAGAGGAACAGAGAAGGAGGCTTGAAACCGAGGGCGTCGATTACGGACAGGGGTACCTGTTCGCTCAACCGCTCGATGTGGAAGCGGTGAACGGTCTTCTCGCACAGCACCCACGACACAGGACTGTCATCCACGGCGCATGACAAGCGGAAGCTCCGTCAGGCGACCGAATCAGCCTCCTTCACACTTGGGCGTCGCTACTTCTGTTCGTCTCCTGCCGCTTTGTCTTCCGTTTCGCTCCACGACCCGTCAGAACATCCAATACCTCCCCAATCGCCTGCTCACGATTGGGGAGTTCCGGCAAGGGCAACTGGTTCTGTACCTGATAGCGATTGCGGCGACCCTCTCTCTCCTTGACGATGTAACCGGCGTCGGTCAGATCGGTGACGACGGCGTAGGCATGTCGCTCCGTTATGCCAAGATCGGCCGCGATGTCGCGCAGGCGTATTTCCGGATCGTGGGCGATACACAGCAGAGCCCGACCGTGGTTGGTGAGGAAGCTCCAATTGGCCACGTTAAGCAAGATATCAGATTTTTGTAGAAATCTATTGCTAGTATCGGCTAACTAGAGTACAATCCCCACAAACCCCGGACGTCCGTCGCAGACGGTTGTTTATTTCGGGGTGCTCAAGAGGGGGGCCGACAGTGCTGTCAGCCTGGTCGTCGTCATTTCATCGTTTTCTTAGCTCTTGTCGTCGCTCAGACCGCATAAGGCGCGGTCGGACGGGCGACGCCATCCATTCCAGCGCTCCGTCCAGCGCCGCTGTCGTCCCGCGCTGGCTACTTGCCACCGTGGCCGCGACGACGGCTCTTGGCTCACTCGTCCTGATCGGCGTCACCTTGGCACCGGCCGTCGCTTCGGCCGCCACGGCCCCGGCCGCCACCCAATGCAATCCGCCGGCTTTCCCCACGGGAGCTGGTGAGCAAACATCCTGCAACATCGCGATCACCAATACCGTCACTTCCGCGGGCGCAACCAGCTCGACAATCACTACCACGGCGTGTTTGGCGGCGGCCGGCGTGGTCCCCCCTGCAGGTTGCACCACGACGGTCACCACATCGAACCAACTGGTTTCTTCAATCAACCAGTGCAATGGCATTGTCACCGGCGGCGGCAGCAACGTGGTCTGCAACGTCAGCTTCACCAATGATGTAACGAGCGGCACGTCGACGTCGGGTGCCACGGTGAATGAGTGCAACGGATCGGGAACGGGCGGTGGAACCCAGCCGACGGTTGTCTGTGCTCCCGTGGCGAGCACGACCGGTGCCACGGTCACCCAGTGCAACGGATCGGGAACGGGCGGTGGCGCGGTAACACGGGTGGAGTGCTCCGTAACCGGTGGTTCCACGGCGCTACCCGTGACTATCAATCAATGTAACGGCTCGGGGAACGGCGGTGGGAGCACGGTAACGTGCACGACCACAATCACCAACAACTTCCTCGCATCGACGACGGTCACTACTCCTACTTCACCATCCGGCACTAGTCCCGCCCCCTCATCCGGGTCCGGTGGGACGGGCACCGCAGCAGCGGGTGGTGTGGGCTCTGGCCTAACCGGTCTGACTGGCTCGGCCCCCGGAGCTGGGGGGTCGACTGGCACGTCACCAGTCGGGGCGTTGGGTGTCGTACCCTCCGGCGGACCGCAGACCGGTTTAGGCGGAGCATCTCACTCACGTGACAGCAACCTCTTGTTCGCCGCAGCGCTCTTATTCCTCGGCGCGGGCCTGGCATTGACTATTGCCGTCCGCCGACGCCGGAACTTCTCTGTTCAGGGCGCGAACGAGACACCATGAGGCCGAGCGCATGGGTTGCGGATACTCGCCACCCTGCGCGTAAGTGGTGGCTCATCGCTGCCGCGCTGGTACTCATCGGATCTGGATGCCTCATCCTTGGTCTGCAAGAGCATCAGCATCCGCTCGCCGGACCGGCGCCATCCCCCAGAGCACCCAAATTGGCGAAGGTAAAGACCAATCCGGCACCGGCGAAGATGGCCGTACTCGCCACCCTTCGATCTATACCGGTTGAGCTGAGGATCCCGGCTATCTCGCTGTCGGTCTCGTTGTCGACACTCGGACTCAATTCCGATGGCACGGTGCAAGTGCCGACGGACATCCAGCAACCGGGCTGGTATCGGTTGGGCCCATCCCCAGGCGAGATCGGCTCAGCCGTCATCTTGGGGCACGTCGACTCCTATCAGGGCCCCGCCGTGTTCTTCGAGCTGCGATCGCTGGTGGCCGGAGACATCGTGTACGTGAGCTTGGCCGATGGAGTCACCGCCCAATTCAAAGTCACCTCAGTGGCGACGTATCTCAAGACGAACTTCCCCGACCAGGAGGTCTACACGTCACACGGCTACAGCGCGCTGCAATTGGTCACTTGCGGGGGGACATTCGATACGAGCACGGGCCATTACCTCTCCAACATTGTCGTCTATACATCTCTGGAGGCACTCACACCCGCCGCTCCATAAGCCGGCGCCGCCACACAACTCCCCGTCGTTCGGTCTGTCACCTCCCGAATTCGAGATGCGACAGCTCTGCGCCGGCGACATTGGGAGTGCCGTGCCGGATCGGGGTCAGCTCCACGATACGGCTAGGCCTGATGGCCCACGCCATCTGCTCATTGACTAGCGCGATCTTGCGACCGTCACCAGCATGATCAACAGAATCAGCCGATCCGTCGAACCGGATCAACCCCAGGCCAGGTCTTGTGGCGGAATGGCCGCGACCGTTTCACACCCGAGAGTGGCCGTTGAGCACCTGTCCCGCCTTTTCCAGTAGATCCGCCCCGGAGAACGGCTTCTCAATCAGGGTCACGTTAGGGTCGAGCCTGCCCTGTGAGGCCAGAACCGGCCGTGCGTAGCCGGACATGAAGAGAACTTCGATTCCAGGTTTGATCGCTGCCATCTTCTCGGCGACTTCTTTGCCAAGCATCTGTGGCATCACGACGTCGGTGAGGAGCAGGTGGATCTCGCCTTCGTGTTCGCTGGCAATCTTCAGCGCCTCTAGGCCGTTTGAGGCGGTGATCACGTTGTACCCGTGGCGCGTCAACATTCGCTTGGTTACCTCACGCAACGCGAGCTCGTCCTCGACGACCATGACGGTCTCCCCCTGAGCTGTGCGCTGATGGGGCAACGGTTCTGCCTTCGCTACCGTGACTTCGGCGGTGACCGGTAGGGTGATCGTGAAAGTCGTACCAAGACCGGGCTCGGAGAAGATCAAGATGTGCCCGTCGGCTTGGCCGACGATCCCGAATACGGTGGCGAGACCAAGCCCGGTTCCAGCACCCGCCTGTTTCGTACTGAAGAACGGCTCAAATACATGTTCAATGACGTCAGCCGTCATTCCGGTGCCCGTGTCACTGACCCGCAGCCGGATGTTTCGGCCCGGTCGCGCGTTGGATCCAGTGGCAATGGTGTCCACATCTACGTTCACGTTTTCGGTCTCGATGGTCAATATGCCGCCGGAGGGCATGGCATCACGTGCGTTGACGGCTAGGTTCACGAGGACCTGCTCCAGCTGACCTGGATCAGCCAGGATCGGCCACAGACCGTCGTCGAGCGACGCTACGAGCTCGACCTGTTCGCCGATGGTCCGTCGCAGCATTTCCTCCACTCCCGAAACAACGCGGTTTAAGTCGAGAACCTTCGGTCGAACCACCTCCTGGCGGGCGAAAGCAAGCAGCTGGCGCGTGAGAATCGCTGCGCGTTCCGCGGCCAGTGTGACCCGTCCGAGGTCGAGCTGAGCCGTTTCCAGGCGCAGGAACCAATCGAATTCGCTTGCCGCTGCGAGTTCCTCAGACACCAATGAGGTGTAGTTGAGGATCACGGCGAGGAGGTTGTTGAAGTCGTGCGCGACCCCACCGGCGAGCTGCCCGAGGCTCTCAAGCCGCTGCGCTTGCCCGCTAACAGTTTCGGCCCTACCTGGTTCTTCTTCTCCGGTCCCGTTCAGCTCAGTGTCAGCGCCCACCTCGACGCGCTCTTGACCTTCTGGGGCATGGCCGTTCTCGCCGCTTATCTGCCTGGCAGTGGCTCTTCGAAAGCCGAGTTCGGGAAGACGGAAATTCGTACGTCGGTACATCCGATTACAGCTCGGCGAGGCAATTGCCCAGTAGGACTTCAGCGAACCCGTCGACGACCAGCACCGCCCCGTCCGCACAGTCCACCAGCACTTTGGTCGATTTCTCGATCCGATGTCTTCCAGGCATGTGTACCAGCAAATCCGATCCGGTTACCGCGCCGATCGACTGCGACACACCTGACTTCATGACAATTACCTCTCCGCGACCAAGAGTTGTGCCGTTCGCCGCGTCGCTCATAACGACCACCTATCGACACCCCCTGAATCTGCAGAATCTGCAGATGAAATAAACGTTTCCTGAATCTAATCATGAGGATGCGGAAGATAGGTATGGGGTAGACCCGATTCAATTGGGGTGTCCACTCACTTGCGACCAGAGAGATGGAGCGGATAGGCAGTCGCACAAATCCGGTTCCCAACCACTCTGTTCCAGTACACGCCGACGGTTGTGAGAACGGCTGTTGGCGACGGATTTGCCCTCGATGTTGGCGCGCACGCCCGAGGACCCGAGCCCTCGAGCGTTCAGTCAGACTTTGGGTTGCGGCATCTACGTCGGTCTAAATCTTCGCCGGACTCTGCCCAGGATGATCGAAAAGCAACGGTAGTTGTCCACTGCTTGCCGACACGAGAGCCAGTCCGCTGGGGTGGGCCTCTGGTGATGGAGAATCGTCGGTAGACGTATCGCAGATTTCGCCTCCTTGGTTGTGCTGCTGCTAGCGCGCCACCTCGGCCTAAGCAGGAGGACTCAAAAGGATGAGCGGGGTTGATGGCTCTTCTGCGTCATCGGCGGACCCGAATGGATCCGTCTGGGAGCGCAGGAACACCAAAGCTGAGGACACCCGACGATCGGATACCTTCTGGTTGAACGGTCCCAACTTGAGAAAGATCGCCGTGACGCCCTTCTCGATGGACTTGACCGAGATGTGCAGCTCCTCGGCGATTGCTCGGTTGGACAGGCCATGTGCGATCCGCTCCAAGATGTCGACCTCTCTTGGCGTCAGGTCGCTTATGCCTGTGGCATCGCCACGACGGATGAGGGATTCAACGACACTGGGGTCCAAGCTCGTTGTACCCGTTCGTGAACCTCGGAGCGCGGTGACGACCGCCTCGATACCGGGGAGTTGCTCGTCGAGGAGGAAGGCCATCCCGGCCGGGCCACCTCGGAGGAGCTCGACCGCGAACTCGTTGACCCGGTCGGAGATCACCACGATGCCCAGGTCAGGATAGGTCCCTCGCAGATGACGAGCGGTGGTCACGACCGCGGTCGTCGTTGCGACCTGCGAGCGGACGCAGATGAGCACGGTCTGGGGACGTACGTCTTCGATCGATTGAACGAGGCGCTCGACGCCATGCAACCTCCCGACGACCGTTACATCGGGAACGTTCGCGAGCATGGCTTCTAGCCCGTCGCCGACAAGGAAGCTGTCGGTAGCCAGTATCACTGTGAGTGGATCTTCGCTGGACGGCACGTGCTTTCTCCTTCCTGTCCAGGAAGCAGATTCAGCATGGCAAAGGCGGTGCTTTCCCCTGGCGACGGTTGGAATACCTAGATTTCACCACAGCTCTTGGCCAGTTTAGGCCTCTTCACCGGGTTGTGCATTTGTGCGCGAATTGGTAGATCCGGGCACAGTGCGAAACAGCCGAACCCACAACAATGAGGGAGCAACCCGTGTACGAGCAGAGAGTGCCCCGTAACTACAGGTATCCGGTGGCTCACGGTCGTTCGAGCCGTACCAGCCGGGAGCTTCGTGATCCTGAAGCAGCGTGAGCCGCCGAGTCCTGCGCACGTTCGCCGAAGTCGCAGTGATCGACGCATACGACATCACCGCCCTGCGTCCCCTCCTCTAATCCCCCGAGCACAACGGCGGGGCGTCCTCGCCAAGGAATGGCACACCTACGCCGGGCCACCAAGTGGGCGTTCCTCGTCACCCGTGACTCTTGGCGACCGTTCGTCGATTCCTCACCGTGTTCGGCCCGCGTCGACTTCCCATCGTGGTTCACACTCAAATATGGCAGTGAAATCGACGGGATCCCGTTGGGTGTGCTGGCAACGCTCCACCTGTCTGCCCCATGAGGTCTGCGTCGACTCCGAGGTCACCGTCTCATCTGGAAAAGCTTCAGAAGGAACAACAATCTGACGATGGATTAACCACAGACGTTCTGTGGCGGACACCGCGAAGGGCCGTAGTCAAGATGACACACTCCCCGCTGGGGCCTAGGTGACCAGCCGTGTGCCAGGCCTCGATGCCGCCCGGCCTCTCTTGGACGCCTTGGCCCAGCCGGTCGTCGTCACCGACCTGGAGGCGACGATCCTCTACTGGAATCCGGCTGCAACCGACCTCTATGGATTCAGCGCCCAAGAAGCGTTGGGGTGGCCCATCCACGCCTTGCTCGGGAGCCCGCCCATCCTCGCTGCCATCGAATCAGCGGAGGCATTGACCTCTCGCGGCCGCTCGTGGACCGGTCAGCTCGAAGGTCATTCCCGCTCTGGAGGGATTCTCACAGTTCTGCTGACATTGACACCACTGGGTGGGGAAAATGGTGTGCCAGTCGCCTTGATCGGGACTGCGGTGGACGTGACCGCCACCGCCACGGACCACCGTCGACTCACGCAAGCTCTGGCGCTTGTCGAGGAGAAATCCGGCGAGCTCCGTCATCAGGCGCTGCACGACTTCCTCACTGATTTACCCAATCGAGCCCTCGTCATGGATCGAGCTGAGCAGATGTTGACCCGGGCCCGACGTCAACGCGTCCCCGCGGCAGTGCTGTTCTTGGACCTGGACCACTTCAAGGACATCAACGACGGCCTTGGTCACGCTGCGGGGGACCAGCTGCTCAAAGGTGTCGCAGCACGTCTGAGCGGTGCACTGCGGGCTTCTGACACCGTCGGACGACTCGGCGGTGACGAGTTCGTCATCCTAGTGGAGGGCACTTCGCTCGACGCAGGGTCAGCGCTTGTTGCCGAGCGCCTGCTCGATGTGCTCCGTGAGCCCTTCAGTCTTCGCTCGACGGATGGGAATCTGACGACCCGCACGGTTACCGCCAGCATCGGCATCGCGGAAGGTGACCGACTAAAGGCCGAAGAGCTGATCCGTGACGCCGTTTACGCCCTCTATCAAGCGAAGAATGCCGGCCGGAACCGGTACGTGCTCTTCGCCTCCCAGATGCGAAACTCGACGGAGGAACGGCTCGTCCTCGACGCTGATCTGAGAGCAGCCCTCGGGGCCGGGCAATTCTTCCTCGAATACCAACCCACGTTCAGTCTTGTTGACATCTCGACTGTCGGCATCGAAGCACTGTTGCGGTGGCGACATCCGACCCGGGGTGTGGTGGCCCCTCTCGAATTCATCTCCAGACTCGAAGAGACTGCACTGATCCTCCCCGTCAGCCGCTGGATTCTTACAGAGGCCTGCCTACAATGCGCTCGGTGGCACGCTGTTGGAATGCCGCTTACCATTTCCGTCAATGTGTCGGCCCGCCATCTGGAGTCGTCGTCGTTCATCGCAGACATCACGGACGCCCTGACGCGCAGCGGCTTACGATCGAGCGCACTCATCGTCGAGATCACCGAGAGCATCCTCATGCGAGATGCCGAAGCCACCATCGGACGGCTCGAGGCCATAAAAGCCCTCGGAGTCCGCGTCGCCATCGACGACTTCGGTACGGGGTACTCCTCTTTGGCCTACCTTCGCCAATTCCCTGTGGATATCCTCAAGATTGATCAATCCTTCATCAGCTCCATAGGTGAATTCGATGGGGCTGACGCCCTGCTGCACACTTTTGTCCAGCTCGGCTGGGAGCTTGGTCTCGAGACCGTTGCCGAAGGCATCGAGACCAAGGAGCAGCTCCATCTTCTTCAGGACCAACACTGCAATCTCGGCCAGGGATTTCTGATCGCCAAACCGATGAGTGCCGATGCGATTACGGAGTTCGTTCACTCCACTCGGTCTAAGAGTGTCGAGATTCCAGCTCTAGTCCGCTGACGTGCAGGCTGAATAGGAGCTGATCAAGAGCGGAAGGCGACGTTCACGCTGGCTTCCCTTAGACCTCGGCAAATCGACGCATTGTTGGGGTGCTTTCCGATGGGTCCCTGTCGTGACTGGTGTCAGTGCCACCGGTGACCGCGATCCTCGTGTTCGACGTCGGTGATTCCGAAGACGGGGCCTTTTGGACCCCTTCTTGAAGGGGGCCGCGAACCCCGAGGCCTCGGAAGGTACGTCTGGTCGTTTCGGAGCATCATCTCGGGCTCGGTCCTCGTCCATTCGCTCACCTCTCACGTTCGAGATGCCAATAGCACTGCGCCGGCAACATTGAAGTGCCGTGCGACGCCGAGGTCAGAGGGAATCGTGGATATTTGCTGCCACCGTCGTAGCGAGCTCAGCGGGGCATTGCCAGGTCCCAGCTGAATCATCCTGGAATCCCATGAAATGCACCACGAGGCACGAGGCGACGGCATCGGTCGGTGACCACGCAGTTCCTCCTGCAGCCGCAGCAACTTCGCTCATGAGGTTCGGTACGGCGTCATTCTGGGTCTCAGCGTTGGCCAACTCGTGCGCAACCAAGGCCAAGTTGGGCGAGCCGGAGAACACGGTGTACTCGAGGCCGTTCGACCCGTATGTGCATCCTGTCCCGGTGCCTGTCATCGCACCGCAGTTCGTCGCCGTGTTTCCCATGCTCCAGCTCCAGTTCGACCCGGGCTCGATACCTGCTGCTTCGACTTCGCCCACCAACTCAGCCACGGAGGGCTCGGGGACAACCGGGGCGACGGCGGGGGTGACGGCGGGGG
>DATNLP010000109.1:0-7849 GCA_035602795.1 Acidimicrobiales bacterium
GAACAGCAACGTCAGGCCGGCCGGTACGGCGACGGTGTTGAAGAAGGGCGCACCGACTGTCACCTGCTGCTGGGTGACCGCCTCGTAGAGCAGGGGATAGAGGGTGCCGAGCAACACCACGAAAGCGAAGCCGACGAAGAGCACGTTGTTGAGCAGGAAGGCACCCTCGCGCCCCAGTGGCGCGTCGATGCCCCCCGGCGAGCGGAGCCGATCGCCGCGCCAGGCGATCAGCCCGAAGCCGACGATGACCACGACGAAGAAGAAACCGATGAGCAGCGGCCCCAGCGAGGACTCCGAGAAGGCGTGCACCGACGTGATGACGCCCGAGCGGGTCAGGAACGTGCCGAGGATGGTCAGCGCGAAGGTGGCGATGGACAGCGACAGGTTCCAGACGCGCATGAGGCCACGCCGCTCCTGGACCAGCACCGAGTGCAGGTAGGCCGTGCCGCACAGCCACGGCAGGAGCGCCGCGTTCTCTACCGGGTCCCAGCCCCAGAAGCCCCCCCAGCCGAGCACCTGGTACGACCACCAGGCGCCCAACACAATGCCCACGGAGAGAAAGGTGAACGCCACCAGTGTCCAGCGCCGACACTCGATCTGCCAGCGGTCTCCGACCCGGCCCGTGGCCAGCATGCCGATGGCGAAGGCGAAGGGCACGGTGAACGTGACGAACCCGATGTAGAGCAAGGGCGGGTGGATGGCCACCAGTGGGTTGTCCTGCAGGAGGGAGTTCGGACCGAGCCCCTGGGTGACGCCCGGGGCGGTGACGAAGGGGTTGGCCGGCCCGGCCATGAGCGCGAAGAAGTAGGCGGAGACCGCGTAGAGGACGAGGGTGGCCCAGCGGATGACCGGGTCGGTGCCCAACCGGCGGTAGCGCCAGACGAAGAGGGACGACACCACGGCCAGCACGAGGCCCCACAGCAGGATCGACCCGGCCAGCGCGGACCACATGCCGGTGATGGAGTAGAGCAGCGGCGTGACCGTGCTGTTGTTCTCGGCCACGAACACCAGGGTGAAGTTGTGGGTGATCAGCGCGTGCTCCATGGCCAGCGTGGCCAGGACCGCACCGGCCAGCATGACGGGCGCCAGCAGCCTGCCGTCACTGGGAACACGACCGCTCGCCGGCTCGGCGGCGGCGGCATGTCGCCCGGTGAACAGCCCGTAGGCGATCACCACCACGCCGGCGATGCTCGCCACCAGGGCGAGCCAAATGCCGATCGTCCCCAGATGCGCGTCGAGCATCAGCAGACGGCGCCGGTGGCCTTGACCTTGACCCGGTTGGGGTACTGCGCCGTGTAGGTCGAGGAGTGCTTGACCATGATGGTGTTGGAGTCGAAGTCGGTCGACGTGTCCGACGCGAAGTGCCCGACCACGACCACGGGGATACGGGCCTGGAAGAGCTGGGGCGGACTACCCGTGTTGGCCACTTTCACGTACTTGGGGCCCTGGCAGATGATGAAGTTGGTCCCGGTGGCGGTGGCGTGGATGGTGCCGGGCTCGACCGTCCCCTCGAGCCGGAAGGTCTGGGTGCCCAGCGTGTGCCGGTGGGCCAGGGCCTGGTCCACCGTGTCGAAGTAATTGAGAGAGCTCCCCAGCCCCTCCACGAGCAGGAAGACGAAGGCGACAACGACGAGCGCGAAGACGACCAGCACACGCCGGCTCGTCTTGCGCCTCTTCCGGGCGGGCAGGGCCGGCCCCTGGTCAACCTCGGACGTCGGCGGGCTGGGCGGCGGGCTGGGCTCGGTGGTGGTGTCCGTCACGACCGCTCGCCGTGCGCCGCGGCATCGTCAGCCTCGACGGCCGGCACTTCGGACATCCTCAGCGCGCGCTCCCAGCGGCGGCGGCGCAGCACCAGGGTGACGGCGTAGAGGAAGAGGCCCCCGAACGCGGCGGCGTACCCGGCGTCGACGTAGCTCATGGCGCGCTCCCGCCCGGGGTCGACCCGCCGGTGCCGCTCCCGGCCCCGACCAACTCGGTGTCCTCGCTCCAGCGCTCGGCCAGGGACACCTCGAGCTCCTGGTCCCCCACCGCGTCCTCGAGCACCTCGATCCGGTAGCGCACGGCCAGCAGCCACACGAAGATCAGCGAGAAGGCGACGAAGCTGAGGAGCATCGTCCAGAGCATGGAGCCGTGCACGTGCAGCTCGAAGCCCGGGTCCAGAATCGTCCCACCCTGGTGCAGCGTGTTCCACCAGTCGACGGAGAAGTGGACGATCGGCACGTCGATGGCGACGAGCAACGCGGCGACGGCGCACCGGCGGGCCCGGATGTGCGGGTCGGCTGGCACGCGCCGCAGCGCCAGGTAGCCGATCTCGAGCAGCAGCAGCAGCGCGGTCGACGTCAGCCGGGCGTCCCAGGTCCACCACACGCCCCAGACGGGCCGGCCCCAGAGCGAGCCCGTGACCAAGGTCAGGGCGGAGAAGACGGCGCCCACCTCGACGGCGGACGCGGCCAGGCGGTCCCAGAAGAACGAGCGCGTGCGCGGCCACAGGTACAGGAGGCTGCCGGCACAGGCCACGCCCCCGGCCCAGTAGAGCGCCACCGTGGCCACGGCCGGGTGCACGTAGAGCAGCCGGGCCAGGTTGCCCTGCACGACGTCCGGCGGGGTCACCCACAACCCGAGCCAGACGGTGAACGCGGTCGTGACGACGGCCAGCACGCCGACGACGGTGAGCCAGCGCGGGCGCCATGTGGCGGGGACGGCGCTCACGCCGCTTCCTGCAACGGACCGTAGAGCACGACGCCGACCACGAGGTAGATCACGGCGAAGGGCACCAGGATCTTGAGCCACTGGGTGCCACCCGACACGCTGCCGCTCAGCGCGGCCTGCCACACCTTGGAGCCAGCCAGGAGGACCGGCGCCAGCACGGGCAGCACCAGCAGCGGCAACAGGGTGTCGCGCACGCGCAGGCCGGCGGAGAGCGCGCCGTAGAGCACGCCGGCACAGGCCAGCCCGACCGTGGCCAGTAGGCAGGCCGTCGCGGCGAGCCAGACCACCTGTACGCGCACGTCGAAGAGGAACGTCACGCCGGCCCACAGGACGACCTGGAGGGCCAGCAGCTGCAACCCCACCGCGGCCGCCTTGCCCAGGAACACGCCGGCCGGGTCCATACCCGAGAGGCGGAGGCCGTCGCGCGTCCCCTCGCCGGACTCGACGGCCACGCTGCGCTGAATGGCCAGCACGGTCGAGAAGAGCAACGCCACCCAGAAGATGCCCGGCGCGGCGTGCTTGAGCGCGGTCTGATCGGGACCGATGGCGAAGGCCAGCAGGACCAGGACCAGCACGGCGAAGGGGACGACCTGCCACAGCGCCACGCGTGAGCGCGCCTCGATGCGCAGGTCCTTGCCGGCCACGAGCACGGCGTCATGCCACATGCGTCGACCCCAGGGCGCCGCGTTGGTCGGCGTCGCCGGTGGGCACGGCGGTGAGCGTGGCGCGGCGCCCGCCCTTCTCCTCGCCGGTGACGCGGCCGCCGCCCATGGTGACCACGCGGTCGGCCAGCGGGACGGAGAGCTGAGGCTCGTGGGACGACAGCAGCACCGTCGCCCCATCCGTCACCGCCTCGCCGATGAGCCGGCCCAGGAGGACGCGTGAGGAGGCATCGAGGCCGGCATGCGGCTCGTCGAGCAGCCACAGCGCGGGCCGTCGGGCCAGCAGCGCGGCCAGCGCGGCCCGGCGGCGTTGCCCGGCCGAGAGCCGGCCGACCGGGGTGGTGCGCAGCCGGCCCGTCAGGCCGACGCGCTGGAGCGCGTCCTCGCCTCGCTCGGCCGGCAGGCCCAGGGCACGCACGGCGAACCGGACGTTCTCCGCCGCACTGAGCTCGTCGTAGAGAGGGGCGGCATGGCCCAGGAGGCCGACGTAACGCCGCACGGCGGTGTGGTCCGCGGTGAGGTCGACCCCGAGGACGGTGGCCTGGCCCGAGGTGACGGGCAGGAGGCCGGCGCAGGCTCGTAGGAGGCTGGTCTTGCCGGCCCCGTTGGCGCCCACGACGACCACCACCTCGCCCTGCTCGAGGGTGAGATCGACGCCGGCGAGGGCGGGGAAGCGGCCGGCGAGAGCGACCGCGGTACGGAATTGGACGACAGGGGCCATGACCTTCCCCACCATGGTAGGGGGGGTGGGTCCCGGGGTTCCAAGCGGGGCAGGCCCGCGACGAGGCCGGTCGTCAGGGGGCGGACCAGACCCAGGCGTAGCTGAACGGCCAGAACCGGTAGGCCTCCCAGCTGGGCTTCAGCGCAATGAGGCGGTCGCCGACATGGCCCTCGTGCAGCTCGGCCGCGGTCAGGCCCACGGCACGGGCGGCGGCCACGTGCTCGCCGGGGAGGTGGATGTGGGTCTCGATGGCGACGGGATCGCCCGCGGGGCCGTCGAAATGCGTCGGCATGCCCACGGCCATGAGGAAGAACGGGTGGACGCCCACGAGCACGAACGAGGCGGCGCGGCCGGGGGTGAGCAGGCGGCGGGCTTCGGCGTAGAGCGGAGCGAGCTCGGGCAGGTGCTCGTCGACCAGGACGCAGACGACGAGGTCGTAGGCGGCGGACGGGAGCCCGGTGTCGCGCACATCGGCCTCGACCAGGCGGTCGTGCACGCCGCGGTGCCGGGCCAGGTCGAGCATGGCGGGGGTGGCGTCGACGCCGTCGATCGGGAACTGGTCCTGGCGGCGCAGCCAGGCGGCGGTGCGGCCGGAGCCGCAGCCGAGGTCGGCAGCGCGGGTGACGCCGCGCCAGTCGACCGAGTCGAGGCGGTCGAGCAACGCCAGGTCCATGGCGTCGTCGACCGTGTCGTCGTAGGTGGGTGCCCAGGCCTCGTAGCCGGCGCGTACGCCGATGATCTCGTAATGGCGGCGATCGAACGCGGCGAAATCCGGCACGACCGCCCCCGGCTCAGCGCATGTGCGCCAACGCGTCGACGGCCTGGAGCGACGTCGTGGTGTCGCCGGCCAGCTCCTTGTCGGCGAAGGCGCGCAACGCCACCTCGTGGGCGACGAGGAGCTCGGAGGCCGCCGACTCGGTCGGGTCCAGCTCGCCGATGCGCTCGTACAGCGGGATGTACTGCTTGGTGATCTCGACGGTCGCGCTCATGAACGCGGCCCAGGTGACGTCGACGGCCAGGGCGTCGGCCAGTTCCAACATGGCCGGGTCGGGGTCGGTGGAGATGGCGGCGCGCTCGAGGGCGGGCGCGATGGCCTCCTTGGTCTTGCGCTCGAGTGTGGCCAGGACGCGCATCTTGCGGGCGTGCTCGGCTTCGTCGAGCCGGTCGGCGATGGCGCCGAACAGGGCCTCGCCCAGCACCTCGCCCTGGTAGGCCCTGACCCAGAGCTCCTCGAGGCTGTCCTCGGGGGAGAAGATCGAGGGCGGCGAGGTGTCGCTGCTCGTGTCGGTGCTCGTGTCGGTGTCGGTCATGGCGGTGCCTCCTCTGTCGAGCACGTGCCTGCAGCGCCGACCCTAACGCCCAGGTGTCGCCCGCGCCCAGGGACATCCGGGCCTCGTCGCTAGTGTCGGCCGCTGCGATGGCGACCGTGCTGATGCCGATCCCGGCCTGCGACTTCGACCCCACCGAGGTGGCGGTGAGTTGGCAGGTGCTGACAGCGGCCGGGCACCGGGTGGCGTTCGCCACCCCCAACGGCCAGCCCGGCCGGGCCGACGACTTGATGGTGACCGGCCGGGGGCTCGACCCGTGGGGCTTCGTTCCCGGCCTGCGCCGGCTGGTCGTGGTCGGCCGCGTGCTGCGGGCCGACGCCGCGGCGCGCCGGGCCTACGCCGCACTGCTGGAGGACGCCGCGTTCAGGTCGCCGCTGCACTGGGCGGCGGCCCGGCGGAGCGCCTACGACGCGCTGGTGCTGGCGGGCGGGCACCGGGCGAGGGGGATGCGGGTGTACCTCGAGAGCCCCGAGGTGCAGCAGATGGCGATCGACGCCTTCGCGGCGACCAAGCCCGTCGGCGCCATCTGCCACGGCGTGCTGGTGGCGGCCCGCGCCGTCGACCCCGCCACGGGGCACTCGGTCCTGTACGGGCGGCGCACGACCGCGCTCACGTGGGCCCTCGAGTCCAAAGCGTGGAGCCTGGCGCACTGGACCCGCTTCTGGGACAAGAACTACTACCGCACGTACGTGGAGGAGCCCGGCCAGGGCTGGGGGTACCTGGGCGTCCAACGCGAGGTGACGCGGGCGCTGGCCGACCCGGGCGACTTCGCCGACGTCGAAAAGGGCGCGCCGGACTGGCGGCGCAAAGCGAGCGGGCGGGCTCGCGACACGCTGACCGACTCCCGTCCCGCCTTCGTCGTGCGCGACGGGTCCTACGTGTCGGGGCGGTGGCCGGGCGACGTGCACACGTTCGCCAAGACGTTCGCCGAGGTGCTGTCCGAGCAGGCGGGGACGACTGGGGGCCCTTGACGTCCCCGCCCGCTCAGGTCCCCGCCACCACCGCCCCGCTGGTCGCATCGAGGGCGACCGCTTGCGACACCTCAATGCGATTGCGACCGGTCGACTTGGCCCGGTAGAGGGCCTCATCCGCCTGTCCGACCACGTCCGCCGCCGTCGCCTTCGATCCGGCCGACCACGTCGACGCGCCCCCGCTCAAGGTGACCAGCGGAGGCTCCGAGGGCCGGGCGTCGTGCGCGATGCCCAGGTCCACCACGGCCCGGCGAACTCGTTCGCTGGCGGTGAAGATCACGTTGGCCCTCTCGCAGTCCGGCACCAGGAGCAGGAATTCCTCCCCCCCGTAGCGGTAGACGCACTCCCCCGCCCGGGTCACCTGCTCCATGCCTGCCGCCACGTCCCGCAACGCCGCGTCGCCCGCGATGTGCCCGTAGTGGTCGTTGAAGAGCTTGAAGTGGTCGATGTCCAACAGCGCGACCCCGTAGCTGCGCTCGGTCCGCAGGGCCCGGGCGTGCGTCCGCGTCAGGTCCTCTTCCAAGCGCCGGCGGTTGCCGAGGCCGGTGAGCTCGTCGGTCAACGAGCGTCGCAGGAGCTCGACGTTGACCTTGGCCAGCTCGGCCTGGGTGGCGGCCAGCCGGCCGTGGAGATGGGTGACGCGCTCGGCCGCCACCAGGCGGGTCCGGACCGAGAAGGAATCGACCGGTTTGATCAGGTAGTCGTCGGCCCCCGCGCCCATCCCCTCGAGCACGCGCTCGGGGTTTTCGAGCCCGGTGGTCAAGACGATGTAGATGTAGTCGTCGATGAGCTCTTCCCGGACGCGGCGGCACAGGGCAGGCCCGTCCACGCCCGGCATCATCCAGTCGGTCAGGAGGACGTCGATCCCGCCGCCCGACAGCAGCTCCCAGGCCTGCGACCCGTCCTCGGCCACCAGGCACTCGTGACCGAGTTTGGAGACCATCGCCTTGAGCAGCAAGCGGCTGGTCGACTCGTCATCCGCGATGAGCACCCTCACGTCAGGTCCCCGCCGACGCCGTGAGGACTTCCAGGGCGTCCTGCACCCGGGCGAACTCGGCGTCGCACTCGTCGATGAGGCCGCTCACCTCGTCCAGCTGCTCCATCCGGGCGTGACTCTCGAGGGCACCGCACAGCTGGGCCAGCGTGCTGGCACCGACGTTGGCGCTGGCGCCCTTCAGCGTGTGCGCGCTGCGCTCCAACGCCGCCACGTCGCCGGCGCTCAGCGTGCGCCGGAGCTCGACCCACACCAGCTTGCTGTGGGCGATGTACTCGTCGGCGATTTCGCTCAGCGCCCTGCCCTCGCCGTCGTCGAGGTCGAGCAGGAGATCGATCTGCGAGCGGTCCAGCGGGTCGTTCCCCGGCGCGCCGTCTCCGGCGTCCGTGATCGCCCCCGTGCCCGGGTCCTCGTCGGGTTCGGATCTGCTAATCCAGCGGGCCAGCACCTCGGCCACCGCCTCG
>DATNLP010000117.1:0-12248 GCA_035602795.1 Acidimicrobiales bacterium
AGGACGACTCGTTGGCGGGTTCGGGCAGTGTCGTGCTCCACTGGGCCCTGGTCAGCCACGGCGCAACGGTGGGCGCCAACGCAGTGGTGCCCAACAACATGGTGGTCCCGCCCGGCGCGCTGGCGCTCGGGATCCCGGCGAGGATCGTCGAGGGCAGGTCGGACGTCGCCATGATCAAGATGTCGGCCGACGTCTACGTGGACAACGCCAAGCGCTACCGCGCCTCGTTGCGCCGCCTCGACTGAGGCCTACTTCCTCTTCGTCGGCCCGCGCTTGGCGTGGCTGCGGCTGAGGTCGGCCGGGAAGACGTCGGTGCCGAACGGCGCCAGGCCCTTGGCGGCGGCGAAGCCCAAATGCCCCTCGCCGTCGGCGCCGCCGCTGGTCAACCCGAGGAGGTCCTCGTAGCTGCGCAGCGCCGAGTAGTGGTTGTACGTCCCGGTGGTGTCCGTCGAGCCCGGGCTGATGTACTTGGCGTTGAGCAGGAGCGCGCCGATTTGGCCGCCGCCGGGAGCCTGGCTGTCCGTGCCGTCTCCGGCGTTCCCCGGCGCGTTGGTGTTGGGCCCCGGGAGCTCGTCGCAACAGGACGCGTCGGCGCCGGGTCCGTCCAGGTCGGACTCGTCGAAGGTGATCACGATCAGCATGTCCCCACTCCGGTAGGCCGGCGAGCCCAGGATGAGCGGCATCCAGGCCTGCAGGAACTCGTCGGCCCCGGTTAGCCCGCCGGCGTGCCCGCCCGTGCTGTCGGGCCCGGCACAGGGGTCGTCGTGGCCGTCGTTGCACAGGTTCGGCGTAATGAATCCGAAGCGCGGCGTGGTCTTCTGGCTCTGGAGGTCCTCAGCCAGGTGGCCGGTCGCCGACGGCGCGCCGTTCGGGTCGAGCGTGCCGAGCGGGACCACGTTGGCGTCGCACTCGGCCGGGTTGTCGATGATGGAGTGGAACCAGACGAACGGGTTGTGGCGGGTCGTGTACTGGTCCTCCGGGGTGGCGACCTCCGCCGTGTCGGTCGCGCCGACGACGGGATGGCCGCAGTCGGTGCCGCCCGTCGGGTCCGGCGTGCCACCGTCACGGGACGGGGTGTTGCCCATGTCCTGCTCGTAGGCGCGCCACGAGGCGAGGTGGGTCTTCGGGTTGGGTGGGTACTTGGCGTCGAGCTGGTTGGCGATGGTCTGCACCGGCGCCGGATACACGCAACCCTCCCCGACGACCTGGCCCGGATCGACCGCCTGGTCGGGCGCGGGCGTCCCGGGAGTGACGTCGGCGTAGGCGAACCCGTTGTCGGCACAGTCCGCCTGCGTGTCCTCGGTCGGCGACTGCCCGGACACCTGGGCGATGTAGTTGTCGAGGCTGTTGTGCCCGATGGCGTAGTAGTTCTGCAGCAGCTCGCCCTCCTTGCGCAGCGTGCCGTTGAGATAGGTGCCGACGGAGCCCGGTCCGAAGGTGACGTCGTAACCCTCGTTCTCGAACTCGATGACCAAGATGTGCTGGATGGCCCCGGGCGGAAGGGCGGCGCGCACCACTTCGGGCACTGGCAGTTTCGGTGGCGCGGCAATGGCCGTCGCCGTGGCGGCCAGCAGCACACCCGTGAGGCTGACGGATGCCACGGCGAGCGCTCCCAGCGCGAGCAGGCGGCCGAACCGGGGGAGCACGGCGGGTGAGCGTATCGGCACCGCGCCCCGCGCTGGGGGCGGGCTTGTCAGTCGCGGGCGAAGGCGGCCAAGTCCCGCGCCGTGTCGCGGCTGATCTCCGGGCAGGCGATGCTGAAGATCTCCGTGCCGTGCATGGTGCCCATGACCTGGCGGCCGCGGGCCGGCACGCCGGCGGCGAGGAGCAGCCGGTAGAAGTTGATCCCCTCGTCGCGCAACGGGTCGCATTCGTTGACGCTGATGACGGTGGGCGGGAACCCGGTCACGTCCTCGATGCCGGCGAAGGCGGGCCACGCCAGCGGGTTGCGCTCGTTGAACGCCTCGATGCCATAACCCATGGCGCCGCGGTTGTTGTGCAGGTTGAGGAGGATGCCGTTGTTCTCAACCGACGACGGGCTGTCCGGTGCCGGCCACTGCCCGGCGATGTAGGGGCAGAGGGCGTAGAGGCCTTTGATCAGCCCGAGCTCGCCGTCACGCCGCAACTTGAGCCCGGTGGCCAGTGTGAGGTTGCCGCCTCCGCTCTCGCCGGCCACCACGATGCGGGAGGGGTCGATCTGCAGTTCGGTGGCGTGCTCGACCACCCAATGCAGACCGGACACGCAATCGTTGAGCCCGGCCGGGAACGGTTCGACCTCCGGCGCCGACGAAGCCACGACGCAGTTGCGGAAGTCGACCATGACCACGGTGACACCGTTGGCCGCTATGAGCTTGCCCCAGCCCCGGTACATCCCGTCGAAGCACGACATGGTGGCCATGCCGCCACCGTGGATGTAATAGACGCAGGCGTTCAGGTCGGTCGAGTCGGGCCTGATGATCTGGAGCTTGATGGTGTTGCCGTCGGGCTGGGACTCGATATCCCGCGTCGTCACCGTGAGGCCGGCGGAGGGCGCGTTCTCCTCCGTGTCGCACAGGTCTTGAAAGGCTCGGAACGTCGCCCGGAACTCTTCGGCTTCAGGCGTGTTCGACTCGGCGAGCAGCTGTTCGCGGCTCTGCGCGTCGGGGAGGGCGGTGTTGGGGATGGCCGCCAGGATGCCCCGGAGGCGAGGATCGAGGCGGATGTCTGTCGCGGTGTCGAGGGCCATCGGCCCATTCGATCACACGGTGCCCACGAGGGCCGATCGGGAACCGCTCTGGTCGCTACCGCGCCGGGGCTTCGGCGGGACGACCTCGTCTGGCCCGTTCCATGGAGGCGTTGGCGGCCTTGAGCAGGTCCGCGGCCGTCTTCGCCACGCCGGTGCTCCACAGGGCTCCGACGCTGGCGCCGAAATACGCGGGATCGAGACCGAGGGCCTTGGTGACCCTCTCGATGGACGACGCAATGCGCTCCCGGAACAGGGCCTCACTCGACTGATCGCTGTGGGGGCACACGAGGACGAACTCGTCCCCGCCGAACCGGGCCAGCGTGTCGCCCTTCCGCAGGGTCGCCAGCAGCTCGCGTGCGACCGCTCGGAGGACGGCGTCGCCCACATCGCGCCCGAGGGTGTCGTTGACCGCCTTGAAGCCGTCGAGGTCGATGAAGAGCACCCCGAACGTCCCGCCGTAGCGGCGGACCTCGTAGAGCTGGTGCTCGAGGCGGTCCGTGAGGAGCATTCGGTTCGGGAGCCCGGTGAGCGCATCGTGGAGGGCGCGGTGCGCCTCCATCTCGAGGGTGAAGCTGTTGGAGAGCGAGCCGGCGATGAAGCCACCCATGAGCTCGAGAATCGTTTGGTCCGAATCCTTGAAGTGGGAGGCCTGGCTGGACACGACCTTGAGGACCCCGACTGCGTAGCCTCGATGGATCAGCGGCACGACGATCATGGAGCGCACGCCGAGGCGCCGGCAGGCCTCGCGATCGACGCGCGGATCCGTCTCCGTGTCCTCTGACATCAGGGGGACACCCTGACGGACGCAGAGGCCCGAGAGGCTGGCGGCGCGGGACAGACGCACTCCGAGCGAGCCGGCGGCCGCCCCGCTCACGGCCCCGGCGACCATTTCGTCGCCTTCGACCAACTCCACCACGCCGCCGTCGGCGTCCGTGGCCATTTGGGCGCGCTCCGTCACGACGTGCATCACACCCTCGGTGTCGAACGTGGTGGCGTTGATCAGCCTCTGCGTCTCGACGACGAAGTGCAGCCGCTCCATTTCGCTGAGGGGTTGTCCAGACTCCATCCCCATCCTTTTCGGAGGACCGGCAGCCTCTCTTGAGTGGGTTGGATCTGCACAGCCAACACACGGACAACGGGCCAGCGGACGGGCCGCCGGTGCTCCCCCCGGATCGGCCTGGACTACGATCGTCCGCGTCGTTCCAGACGGCTCCGGGTGGGCTCGAGCGCTTTCCCGGGGTGGTCATGGGGGACCCGGTTTGTGTCCCCGGGATCCCCTCTCGGACCGGCACACGGGCTGTGGCGCAGCTTGGTTAGCGCGCTTGACTGGGGGTCAAGAGGTCCCGGGTTCAAATCCCGGCAGCCCGACTCACATCCTTCCTAGTAGACAGCCATATCCGCGGGACGGGCCGGCGAGGCCGGCGCCGAGATGCTCACGAAATGCTCACGACAGCGCCTCGACAGCGCCTCGACAGCGCCTCGACAGCGCCTCGATCATTACGATCCGGCCCCATGACTGACGATGAGGCCGGGCCCGATGCTGCCGGAGATCCATGGAAATGCGCAGTCACCGGCGAGGTCATTCTGGGGCACTTGTACCGACTGCGACACGGCGTCGCGGACCGAACCGTCGGGCCTCGTTGGTGGCTCGATATGAGGGCAACAGAGGACCCTTGGTCAACCCAATCGCCGCTCGGCTCACCTGGTCACGCGCTGACTGAGCGGGAGCCGACCGCCGCCGAGCTCGAAACTGAGCTTGCGGAATGGATGCCGGCGCCTTCTGCGGCCCGGCTGATCAACGTCTTTCAGCACGACTTTCCCGACGTGATCTAGATACTCGTCACCCGAGGTGACGGTGTTTCCTGCCAGCTCCGGGACCGCGATACGAGCTAGGAACCCCTTCTAGGTCTTTTGAGTTAAACGGATCGATGCTGAGGCGGGACACGTAGACCACGATTCGGTTGCTCTCCCCAATGCCGACGAATGACTTCACCCGCCGTCGGCCAGTTAGCACGTAAATGGTGACGTCGATTGCAGCAATAGCACCCGCCACCACGACGCCAGCGGCGATGCTCAGCAAAAAAGGACCCAGGAGCGGCTGTCCTGGCGTCGCGGCAGAGACCCAGATCGCCATGGCGCCGCGACGCTAACCCGGCTGAGTCGCGGCATGTCCTGTATGGAGACCTTTCCGGGTATCCGGGCGTTCTTCTCCGGGCAACGTGGAGAACGGACATAGACCACGGAGTGCCCCAGTTCGCCGGTTCGGGGCGAGGTCGAGGTCGAGGTCGTCGACGGCGCGGAAATCATGCGAGGTCACAAGCACAAGATCTTGTCTCTGCGGAGTCTGAACGCGACCGAATCTGACGGATAGCCCCCGGGGTTCATCGAGAGCCTGCCCGGGCACTGTGCAGGCCCACCCCCGAGGCAGGCAGGTTCAAACGGCGACCCGTCTAGGTGGGGCGACGTCCAGCGCTCCTCTGTGGACCCCCTCTGGCCGCTACAGATGGCCCTGAGTCCCGGCTGCCCGAGTTCGTGGGGAGTTCGGGGCACTGAGCAGGGCCGCTGTCCCCGTGGACCTCGACCAATGCTCGAAGAGTCGACCGGCCCCCATCGTGAGCCGCCGGAGTGAAAGCGGCGGTAATATACCGAGTAGGCGATGGAGCTCGCCGTAACTGCCTCGGTGGCTGATGGCTCCTGGTGTGCATTGCGCAGATCGGGAGACCAATGGAACTCGGTGAGGAACATCTCAAAGGGTTAGGGCGATGATCCCGGCCAGGGCGGAGTTGGAGCATCGGCCGGCGCAGGCGTCTGCTTTTAGCGACGATGCTCCGGACTGTTCCTACTACAGCGGTCTGCTCTTCCCCGATCGTCGGCGGCCGGCCGCGCCGGAACTTGCCGTCGATCCGTTCGTCCACGATCTGAACCTCGACCAGGTTTTCGAGTCCATCGTCGCCAAGCGCGAGGAGCCTGACTACCTCCGATACCTTTTCGGATCTGCGCTTCCCGACGAGGACGCCATTGCCTACCGCCATGACGTCTTCGATGATCTCGAAGATCCGAAGTTGCTCGACTCGGCGAAGCGATTCGTCTTGGCCATTCGAGCCGCTCGGAGCCACCTCGACCAGATTGGCCAGATGCGTCACCGCATCCAGCGGAAAGGATGGCTCCTGGATGCGGCAGCGATCTACTGCAAAGCAGTCCGAGGTCTCGCCGAGGAGATGAAGGCGCTCGAACCTCACTCTCGCGCGCTCAAAGGGTTCATGCGCTACCTGGAGACCTACGTGTGCTCCGACCCCTTCAGGGCTCTCGCCGACGACACCTCGGCCTGCAAGTCCGCTCTCGCCGCGATCACCTACACCATGCAGATCACGCCGGGGCGTATCGACATTGCGCGCTACACGGGCGAGGTCGATTACAGCGCTCAGGTCGAAGAGACCTTCGAGCGCTTCAGCCAGGGCGTGGCCAAGGACTACCGGGTCACCTTCCGAGGCTGGCCGGGTGTCGACAGCATCGGGGCCGAGGTGCTCGACATCGTCGCTCGCCTCTATGTCGACGAGTTCGCCCTGCTCGACGCGTATTGCCAGCGCCACTCGGAGTTCGTCAACGGCACCATCAGGAAATTCGAACGCGACCTTGACTTCTACCTGGCCTACCGGGACTACATCGATCCCCTAAGAGAAGCCGGCCTGGCCTTTTGTCGCCCGCGCGTCTCGGCATCGTCCAAGGCCGTCTCGGCCGTGGACACGTTCGACCTCGCCCTGGCCTCCAAGATGGTGTCGAACCAGCTTGGGCGCGTCGTCCTCAACACCCTCGAGCTGTCGGGCGTGGAGCGCGTGTTCGTGGTGTCCGGACCGAACCAGGGCGGCAAGACGACATTCGCCCGCACCTTCGGCCAGCTGCACCACCTGGCCAGCATCGGCTGTCCTGTCCCCGGGACCGACGCCCAGACCTACCTCTTCGATCGCATCTTCACCCACTTCGAGCGAGAGGAGGACGTGGAGCGCCTGAGCGGCAAGCTCGAAGACGATCTCGTGAGGATCCACGACATCCTGGCGCAGGCGACACCCAGGAGCATCCTCATCATGAACGAGATCTTCACGTCGACGGCACTCAGCGACGCCCGCTACCTGGGCACTCGGATCATGGAGCGTGTGATCGAGCTCGACCTGCTGTGCGTCTTCGTCACGTTCGTCGACGAGATCGCGTCGCTGGGCGACTCGGTGGTGAGCGTCATGAGCACGATCGTCCCGGACAACCCGGCCCAGCGGACGTTCCGGTTGGTGCGTGCGCCGGCGAACGGGTTGGCGTTCGCCATGGCGCTCGCCGAGAAGCACGATCTGACCTATGACCAGCTGAAGGAGCGAATGGGCCGATGAAGGTCCACCTCCTCTCCGCCGACCGGGACTTCGACTTCAGCGCCGAGGCGATCCCTGAGCAGGAAGCCCTCGTGCAGGATCTCGAACTCGACGTGGTGTTTTCTGCCATGTCGCAGGGGGATCCTGTACTCGACCAGGTGGCGCGCCAGGTGGTGCTCCACGGCCTTGACTCGCCCGATGAGATTCGCTACCGCCAATCGGTCCTCTCTGACTTCATCGGCCACCCGGATTTGGTAGGCGAGCTCTACGCAATCTGCTTGGATCCGATCCGGGCCCGGAAAGGGAACTGGGGCATCTGGGGCCGGACGTCTACGAATCCGTCGACCATCCTCGCCGGCTCGGTACGAGAGCTCGAGATGTTCGCGGGATTCCTGAAGCAGTTGCGAGCGGTGGCGGAGAAATACAGCGACGTCGTGGGTTCCGATGGCCTGACGAACTTCTTCTGGTCCCTTCAGTCGAACCTCACCGAGGAGTACTTCGACACGATCGAGGAGCACCTACGACGGCTGCGGTTCCGGCACGGTGTCTTGATGAGCGCCGTCCTCGGCCCGGACATCTCGGGCCGGGACTTCGTTTTGGTGTGGCCGAACCAAACCAAGACCACGTGGCGCCAGCGCCTCGGTCTTGGGCCAAAGAGGGGCTATTCGTTCACCGTCCCACCGCGAGACGACGCGGCATCGCAATCCCTCGAGAACCTGCGCAGTCGCGGCGTCAATCTGGTGGCCAACGCCGTGGCGCGGTCAGCGGACCACGTCGAAAGCTACTTGGCCGTGCTCCGGGCGGAACTGGCCTTCTACATCGGCTGCCTCAACCTTCGCGAGGCGTTGTCTCTTCGGGGTGTGCCACTTTGCTTCCCGGATCCGGCTCCAGCGACGCCTGTTCAACTGCAGGCCACCGCCCTACGTGACCCAATTCTCATTCTGCGATCGAAGACCGACGTCTTCGGCAACGACGTGCGCACCGGTGGCAAACAACTGGTCATCGTGACCGGCGCAAACTCGGGCGGGAAGTCGACCTTCCTTCGCAGCATCGGCGTGGCGCAGTTGCTCATGCAGTGTGGCTGTGTCGTGCCGGCCGAAGCCTTCCGCAGCAGCGTCTGTCGAGGAGTCTTCACGCATTTCATTCGAGAGGAGGACTCTTCGATGGAGCGGGGACGGCTCGACGACGAACTGGCAAGGATGAGCAGCCTCGTGGACTCCCTCGTGCCCGGGAGCCTCCTGCTCTGCAACGAGTCTTTCGCCTCGACGAACGAGCGGGAAGGCTCCGAGATCGGCCGTCAGGTAGTCCGTACGTTCCTCGAGTCCGGCGTTCGAGTCGTGTACGTGACGCACCAGTATGACTTTGCCTTGAGCTTCACCCGCTCTTCGGAAACGGAGTCGGTTCTCTTCCTGCGGGCCGAACGTGACGCCGACGGCTCGAGGAGCTTCAAGATCGCCGAGCACGAGCCTCAACCGACGAGCTACGGCGCCGATCTCTACGCCAAGGTCTTCTCCGAATGATCACCGCCGGCCAGAGAGCAACCTCTAGCAGCTCGACCGAGCAGATCGCGGTGAAGCTGGCCGAGCTGTCGCGAAGTCTCCGAGCGGTCGAGGAATTCTCGGAAGACTTCCTGGCTAAACGGGCGGAACGTCTGGCCGAACGTGTCGCGACGGAGCGTTTCCACATTGCGGTACTCGGGGACTTCAAACGCGGGAAGTCAACTCTGATCAATGCCTTGCTGGGTCAGGCCGTGCTGCCCTCCGGTGTGGTCCCGCTGACAGCGGCGGCAACCGACGTAGACATCGGAGCGAAGGTTACGACCGCGGTCTTCAAGGATGGCTCGCGTCGAGTGATCCCGATAGGAGAGATCGGCGAGTACGTCACGGAGTGGGGCAACCCGACGAATGCCAAGGGAGTCGAGCGAGTCGAGGTTGGAGTGGAGGCCCGGTTGGACCTTGAGGGTCTCGTCCTCGTCGATACGCCCGGGCTTTCGTCGGTCAACGACGCCAACACCGAGGAGGCGCTTCAGGCGTTGCGCGATTCGGACGCCGCCATCGTCGTACTGGCGGCGGACAACCCGTTGTCAGCCAGCGAACTCGATCTCTTGACCCGGCTGTGTGAGCGTCGCGCCGAGGTCTTCGTGGTTATCAACAAGGCGGACCACCTGACTCTGGTTGAACTCGGAGAAGTACGCGAGTTCGTAGTCAAGCGAGCGGAAGCGGCCCTGGGGCATCCCGTCACTCCCTTTTGCGTCTCGGCCCGCATGGCTCTCGAGTTGCAGCTCCAGGGCGTGGACGGTGACCTCGTAGGGCTTGGTGAGCTGAGGAAGGCGCTCGTTCGCTTTGTACGAGAAGATCTGGTCACGGCTCGCCGGGTCGCCACGCTGGCTGAGTTCGGGCGCCTCACCGCCGAGGTCAATCGCATCTTGCAGCTCGAAGAGGCGGCTGCGGCCATGGACCTGGGACGCCTCGAGACCCAGATCGCCACGCTCCACAGTGTCGTGGCGGAGGGTAGACGCCAACTCGCCGATGACGTCGTGGTTCTCGGCCATGACGTGGAGAGCATCGCCGAAGAGGCCGGCGTTGCCCTGGTTCAGCGGGCCTCCACGGCGGCGACCAGTTGCGCTCCGGACCTGAGCGAGGTCGTGGCCTCCCTGCCGCGCAACGGGTTAGATCGTGGAGCGCGCGAAGCCATCGAGGCCCTGGTGCGGGAGCACTTCGAGACGATCCGCGTCGAAATGGCCCGGGGCGTAGAAACGAACTGGCTGAAAGTCGCGACCCGGTTCTCGGAGCGCGTGCAGCGGCGGCTCGATGCGCTTGTGGAGACGGCCGGCGGTCTCTTCGACGTGCACTTGCCCCAGACGTTGACCCCAGAGCTCAGTGAGGAGTACGGGCGCTTCTCTTATCACTTCGCCTACGTCGAGGGGCAGAACGCGGCTATCGGCCACCTCGTCGGGCGACTGCTGCCAAGTGCTTTGGCTCGGCGGAGGGCGCAGCGACGAGCGAGACAGCGCCTGGCGCAGGAGTTCGACAAACACGCCGGTCGCGCCCGATACGACATGGCAGAGCGGCTGGCGGCAGCCCAGTCGGAGCTGATCGCATCGATGCTCTCTGAGTTCGAGCAGACACAAGAGTCCTTGGTGGTCGCTTGCACCAAGGCCCGGGCGCGCCGCCAAAGGGGTGAGGAGGTGCAGAGTGCCCGGGCCGTGGTGCGCGACCACATACGGGACTTGTTCGAGCACATCGGCCAACTGCTCGATCCCGAGGGTGCGTTGTAGCGACTGCTAGAGAGCCAGCCCGATGGCCAGACCGGCGCTGGCTGCGGCTAGGCCGACCAGGACGCTTACGACCACGTTCCCCGCGGCTTCGAGAAAACGACCGTCCTCGACCAGCCTCAAGGTCTCGAACGTGAAGGTGGAGAACGTGGTGTAGGCGCCGCAGAATCCAGTCCCAAGGAGGGCTTTGCCAACGTCGGAGAGGTGGTGGCTGAGCGTCAACCCGGTGAGGAATCCCAGCAGGAACGATCCGCTGACGTTGATCACGAAGGTGCCCCAGGGCAGGTCGGAGTTGACCCGAGTGGTGACGGCCCGGTCCAGTAAGTACCGAGATGGCGCACCCACGAAACCGCCGGCGCCGACGACCAGGAACAAAGTCAGCGACATGAGAGCCGTGTGACCAAGTTCAGAAGGTGATGACTTCGACGTCGTCGAGCACGACACGGATGCCCGTGAGCAGTTCTTCGATCGACTCCAAGAACGCTTCGATTCGCTCAGGCCTGTCGACGATGACCACGGCGACTGGCGCATCGTCCGACACAAGATGGCTGCGATGGAGGTGGCCCGAGTTGCCAAAGCCCTCGACCGCCTCGAACACGGTTGCTCCGGCCAGCTTGGCCTTGCGCGCTCGTCGCAGGACCTCCATTTCGACTCCCTTGCGCCCGACGTGGTCGTGGAAGGTCATCATCAAAGTGAGACGAGTAGCAGGAGTCCCTTCAAAAGCCGAGGTCGAGCTGGGTCTCATCGCATCTCCTCTTGAAGCCAGTGCTCGGCCCGCAGCACCATCCGGGCGCCGGTCATGCCGATGAACACGGCCGCGAGGCCGACAACCAGGCTGGCTCCGAGATAAGCGAGTGCCGTCTCGGGATCGCCGGCCCGCACCAACTCGACCGATTCGACCATGAGCGTGGAGAAGGTCGTGTACGCCCCGATGAACCCGGTGCCGATGACCGGACGGGCCAGCCGCCCCCGTGGGAACTGCTCGATCAGCATGATCAGCAGAAAGCCAAGGACAAAGCTGCCCGAGACGTTGATGACGAAGGTGCCCCAGGGAAACCGTCCAGTCTCTGTGGGCAAGCCGAGGGAGATGGCGTATCGAGCCACCGCTCCGAGCGCGCCGCCGAGGGCCAAAGAGGCCACGATGATCGCTTGTGGACGTAGACGCCCACGCGACCGTGGCCGTGCGCCGAATCCGCCGGGCGGCCCGAGGTCAAGGTCGGGGTCGAGCGGGACCCCGGGGTGGTCACCGCCTGTCGGGCACATCAGCTCCTCCTTCGTTGTGCCGCAATGGGCACCGTCCGGTAGGAGCCATTAGCCAACAGGGGTACAGGGCGAGCTCCATCGCCAGAGTCCAATCTACCAACTGGGCGCGACCCGAAGAGACCTTCGAGGCCACGACAGTTGGCGCATCGTGGCGGTAGGGTACGCAGTGCTACAGGTGCGCTCCGATGGGGAGGTGGCTGGTGCCGACGAGCCAGATCGCAACCAGGATCGTGGTCTTCTTGAGTGAAGACGATCGTTCGGGGCATCACGGCCTGCACGAGACCTTGTTGAACCGGGCTCGTGAGGACGGACTGGCTGGGGCAACCGTCTGGCGGGGGATCGAGGGCTTCGGAGCGTCGGGCCGAATCCGTACTTCGCGTTTTCCCGATGCCATGATCGGGTTGCCGGTGACCGTTGAGCTGGTCGACACGCCCGAGCGCATCGAAGCGTTTCTTCCCGTGGTCAAAGAGCTCGCACCCGGGTCGTTCGTGACGCGAGAAGAGGTGAGGGTGACGCGCTTCGGAGCCAGTCCGACCCCGGCGCTCGACGATCCGACTCCCAAGAACCCGCATCGCCGCTAGTCGGAGATTGGGTCCGAAAGGACGCCGACGACGAGGGAGTCCGGACCGAG
>DATNLP010000380.1:0-5541 GCA_035602795.1 Acidimicrobiales bacterium
GCGCTCGTCGTCGCTGAGCACCAATGGTTCGAGTACCGACCGCCGCATCTCTGCCTCCCATCGTCGTTGACGATGGGCACAACGCGCCCGCTGGCTACAAAATTCCCCCGAGGGGACTTACTTCTGACTCAGGTCACTAGGGCCCGCCGCACTCGCGGCAGTAGCCCTGGAAGACCACTTCTCGGTTGACGATCCGATAGCCGAAGCGGTCCGAGCGTGGCAGCTCGAGCGCGTCCAGTCCCTGCGGATGCACGTCGCGCAGGTCCCCGCATTTGAGGCACACGAGGTGGTGATGTCCGTCCTTGGTGTTGGGGTCGTAGCGGGTCGGGCCGCCACCCGCGTCCACCTGCTGCACCTCGCCCATCGAAACCAGCTCGTTGAGCGTGTTGTACACGGTCGCCAGGCTCACCTCCGGGAGACGCACCCGTGCCCGCTCCAGCACCTCTTCTGCGGTGAGGTGGACGTGGTCACCACCCATCGCCTCGGCTATCACGCGTCGCTGGGGCGTCAAGCGCCAGTCCGCCGCTCGAAGGCGATCCAGAAGCGGCCTCGAGGTCATGCGCCAGTGTATCCCGGGCGACACCCTCTCTAAGAATCAATCCAAAATAACTCTTGAATCGTTCTAGATACGGCTTTAAGGTGACCCGGGTTCGAGAACCACGAAAACAGGCGAACCACGACGGCAGCACGCCGACGAGGGAATAAGCCCGCATAAGTCCCAGGGAGGGCGCCACGAGCCATGAGCGACGAAGAGGAAGGCGGTCACCTTGTCAGAGCCGCCTGCACATGCGCGTTCGAGGAGATCGACACCCAGGCTTCTCCGGGGTCCGGGCGTGCGACCAACCCGTCGGACGCCACGGCGGAGGCGTACCGCCGCACGTTCGACGTCGTGGTGAAGCACCGATGCGCCCGCAGTGAGCGTGGTGCCGGCATGACCGGCACCACGGACCACGTCCGACGCCAGGATCGGGCGGCCAGACGGTCGAAGAGGCCAACGTCGTCGGCCTGGGGGCCGCCTTTGGTGGCGCGGCAAGAGACCGCATGCGACAGCTCAACGTATGATCCCGGGCTGAGCGGCGCCGCGGTGGCATCCAGAGTGCCGCTCCGTGTGCCATCGGCCATCTGATGAAAACAAGCAAGACAAACAAGCAAACACTGAGACAGGAGAACCCACGTGTCTGACCGCGGCAGCGAAAGCGAGAGCGAGAGCCCAGCAATCCCCTCTCCGACTCCCAAGCAGCATCGGCCTTTGTCGAATCGCGACTGGTGGCCGAATCAGGTGGATCTCTCCATTCTGCGCAAGCACTCGTCCGGGCCCGATCCGATGGGTGAGGACTTCAACTACAAGGATGAGTTCGCTTCCCTCGACGTCGAAGCCCTCAAGCAGGACATCTTCAAGGTGATGACCACGTCGCAGGAGTGGTGGCCGGCCGACTACGGCCACTACGGGCCGCTCTTCATCCGGATGACGTGGCATGCCGCCGGCACGTACCGCATCGCCGACGGCCGCGGCGGTGGTGGCGAGGGCGCGCAACGCTTCGCCCCCCTGAACAGTTGGCCGGACAACGCAAACCTCGACAAGGCGCGCCGGTTGCTGTGGCCGGTCAAGCAGAAGTACGGCCGGAAGATCTCCTGGGCCGACCTCATCGTTTTCGCCGGCAACTGTGCCTACGAATCGATGGGGTTCAAGACGTTCGGCTTCGGGTTCGGGCGCGAGGACGTCTGGGAGTCCGACGAAATCTTCTGGGGCCCGGAGGACACCTGGCTCGGGGACGAACGCCACGGTGGCGAAGGGGAGATCCACGGACCGCTGGGCGCCGATCACATGGGCCTGATCTACGTGAACCCGCAAGGGCCAGGCGGAAACCCGGACCCGCTCGCTTCGGCGAAGAACATCCGAGAGACCTTCCGCCGGATGGCCATGAACGACGAGGAGACGCTGGCGCTGATCGTGGGCGGCCACACCTTCGGCAAGGCCCACGGCGCAGTTGGTGAGGAATACGGCGGTCCAGAGCCCGAAGGAGCCTCCATCGAGGAGCAGGGCTTCGGCTGGCGGAACACCTTCGGTAGCGGCAAGGGCGCCGATACCCTCACCAGCGGGCTGGAGGGCGCCTGGACCAACGAGCCCACCAAGTGGGACAACGGGTTCCTGGACAACCTGTACAAGTACGACTGGGAGCTCACCGAGAGCCCGGCGGGTGCGAAGCAGTGGAAGCCCAGGAATCCGGAGGCGGAGGGCACGGTGCCCGATGCCCACGATCCGTCGAAGCGGCACGCTCCGATGATGCTGACGACCGACCTCGCGCTGAGGCTTGATCCGGTCTACGGGCCGATCGCCAAGCGTTTCCAGGAGAACCCCGACCAGCTGGCCGACGCGTTCGGGCGGGCGTGGTACAAGCTGTTGCACCGCGACATGGGGCCGGTGACGCGCTACCTAGGCCCGTGGGTTCCCGAACCGCAGTTGTGGCAGGACCCCGTCCCCGCGGCCGATCACGAGCTGATCGGAGCTGACGACATCGCTGCCCTGAAGGGCAGGATCCTCGCCGCGGGACTGTCCGTTTCCCAGCTGGTCTCCACGGCCTGGTCTTCGGCGGCCACCTTCCGCGGCACTGACAAGCGGGGCGGAGCCAACGGGGCGCGTATTCGCCTGGCGCCGCAGAAGGACTGGGAGGTCAACGACCCCACCGAACTGGCCAAGGTGCTGCAGACCCTCGAACAGGTCCAGCAGGACTTCAACAGCTCGCAGTCGGGCGCGAAGAAGGTCTCGCTGGCCGACGTCATCGTTCTGGGCGGGTGTGCGGCCGTCGAGCAAGCGGCCAAGAACGCCGGACACGACGTCACGATCCCGTTCGTGCCCGGGCGCACGGACGCCTCGCAGGAGCAGACCGACGTGGAGTCGTTCGCCGTGCTCGAACCCGTCTTCGACGGGTTCCGCAACTACCTGCGGGCCGGAGAGAAGCAGCCGGCGGAGGAGCTGCTGGTCGAGCGGGCGTTCATGCTGAACCTGACCCCGCCCGAGATGACGGCCCTCGTCGGCGGCCTGCGGGCCCTGAACGCCAACTTCGGGCAGTCCCGACACGGCGTGTTCACCGACCGGCCCGAGACACTGACCAACGACTTCTTCGCGAATCTGCTCGACATGAGCACGGAGTGGAAGGCTTCCGCCTCGGCCGAGAACGTGTTCGAGGGTCGCGATCGCGCCAGCGGCGAGGTCAAGTGGACCGCCACGGCGGTCGACCTCGTCTTCGGTTCCCACTCCCAGCTGCGAGGCATTTCCGAGGTCTACGCATCTGACGACGCTCAGGAGAAGTTCGTCGGTGACTTCGTCGCCGCGTGGCAGAAGGTGATGAACCTCGATCGCTTCGAAATCGCCTGATTGACGTCAGCGGTCAGGTGACCTGAACCGGTCACCGACGGTCCCGGTAGTCCGGGTGGTCGCAGCCCCTCCGCGAGGCGGGATCCACCCGGACGCCGGCGCCGCCTCAGGTCCGGGCGGCCACATCCACGACGTCGAGCTCCTCGTCGGACGCCACCGGCTGCTTGGGGCCCCGCGGCGTGCGCTGCCGGGCCCGCGAGCCCTCGGCGTGGCGCTGCGTGCGGGCCACGACGAACCGGCTGACGACCAGGAGCAGCAGCACGATCACCACCAGGATCAGCGCGGCGTCGTAGGCCAGGTAGTGGTAGTTGGTGATCGACGAGTCGTAGAAGGCAAAGACCACGTAGGTCAGGTACGGGAACTCGGCGTGGGTGAGCGAGTGGGGCAGCGAGTTGGAGAACCCGGCCGTGTAGATGAGGGGCGCCGTCTCGCCGCAGGCGATAGCCATGGCCAACAGCAGCCCGGTCACGATGCCGGGCGCCGCGCTCTTCAGCACCACCTTGCGCAGCGAGTAGCCCATGGTCATGCCGAGCGCCTCCGCCCCCTCGCGGTACCCGGTCGGCACCTGGCGCAACGACGTCTCGGTCGTCTTGGCGATGTAGGGGATCACCATGATCGACACGATGATGAGGGCGGCCAGGAGCGAATACCCCCAGTGCAGGCCCACCACCAGGGCCGTGTAGCCCACGTAGCCGAGCACGATGGAGGGGAAGCCCGAGAGGATGTCCGAGCACGTACGCAGGAAGCCGCCGGAGCGCTTCCCACTCTTGCGTGTCTGTGCGATCTCCGACAGGTAGATGCCGGCCAGCATGCCGATGGTGCCGGCGATGATCAGGACGCCGACCATGATGATCAGAGTCCCCAGGATTTGGTCGCGCAGCCCGCCGCCCTCGGGGGTGAGCGTGGTCCACAGCACGTCCCAGCGCCAGTGGGCCCACGCCTTGGCCAGGACGCCGATGAGGAGCCAGGCGGCCGGGGCGATGATGAGGACGAGCGCGGCGTAGGTGAGGACCCGGAAGGCGACCGACGAGGTGCGGCGCCGGCCGGTCCCCGGTCCGGCCGCCAGCGGCGACGAGCCACTTCTCGAGAGGGTGGTCGTCATGCCCCACCCACCGGAGCACCGATGCGCGACGTGCGGGCCACGACGACCTTGGCCAGGAAGTTGACCGCGACCGAAATCACGGCCAGCACCAGCGCGAGCTCGGCCAGGGTGGC
Source organism: Acidimicrobiales bacterium (assembly GCA_035602795.1). GTDB lineage: Bacteria > Actinomycetota > Acidimicrobiia > Acidimicrobiales > RAAP-2 > Bog-473. Next base: position 4,592 of record DATNLP010000380.1, read on the forward strand.
GATGGCGAAGCCGGTGCCGTCGGTCAGCGCCCCGTCGAGCTGGGTCAGGATCGTCGTGGCGATCGTGCCGAAGGGCGCGTAGATGTTCGGTGCCAAATGCAGCGAGGCGCCTCCCACGAGGGCGACGGCGATCGTCTCGCCCAGCGCCCGTCCCAGGCCGAGCACGGTGGCGCCGATGATGCCCGAGCGCACCCAGGGCAGCGTGATCCGGTTGGCCACCTCCCAGTTGGTCATGCCCAGCGCCTCGCCGCCCTCCTTGGGCAGCGGCGGCACGCCGGCGAAGAGGTCGCGCGTGGTCGAGGCGATGATCGGGATGATCATCATGCCCAGCACGAGGCCGGCGGTGAGCAGGCCCTCCCCGGTGCCCACGGGGCTGCGCCAATAGCTGAACGGCTGCACGTCGGGCAGGTGGTTGGCGATACCCGACAGGATCGGATAGATGTGTTTGGCCAGCCAGGGCCCGAAGGTGAGCAGGCCCCACAGGCCGATGACGACGCTCGGGATGCCCGCCAGGATCTCAATGGCGAAGCCGAGCGGGCGCGAGATCCACCCCGGCATCCGTTCGGTCAGGGCGAAGGCGGCCCCGATCGACAGGGGCAGCGCCACCACCACGGCGATGAGGGAGGATTGGATGGTCCCGGCGATGATGGGCCAGGCGCCGAACTGCGAACCGGCGGCGTGAGCGACGCCGTGCGTGTAGACGGTGGCCCCGTAGCTCTGGCCGTAGGTCCAGTTCTTGCCGTAGAGGAAGTACCAGCCGTTGACCCGGATGGCCGGCCACGCCTTGTGGGCCAGGACGGCGAGAGCGAAGACGAGCGCGGCGAGCGGCAAGTAGATGGCCACCCGGGCGCTCCAGCGCCAGCCGAACTCCTCATGTGCGAGGAACCAGTTCGCCACGCGCCGGTGCACCTTGTCCACCTTGGGTGGCTGCCCGGACGGCGTGGCGGGGA
>DATNLP010000122.1:0-3739 GCA_035602795.1 Acidimicrobiales bacterium
GGTAACTCGCTGCCGCTGCGCTACATCCCGGTCGGATCGGTCATCCACTGCGTGGAGCTGCGCCCCGGCGGCGGCGGCAAGATGGCCCGCGGCGCCGGCATGAGCGTCCAGCTGGTGGCCAAGGAGGGCGCCTTCGCCACCCTGCGCCTCCCCTCCACCGAGATGCGCCGCGTGTCCATCGACTGCCGGGGCACCCTCGGGGTCGTCGGCAACTCCGAGGCCGAGCTGGTCAAGGTGGGCAAGGCCGGCCGCAACCGCTGGAAGGGCAAGCGCCCGCAGACCCGCGGCGTGGCCATGAACCCGGTCGACCACCCGCTGGGTGGCGGCGAGGGCAAGTCCTCGGGTGGACGCCACCCGGTGTCGCCGTGGGGCAAGCCCGAGGGCCGCACCCGGTCCCGGAACAAGAAGTCCAATGCGATGATCGTCCGCCGGCGCCGCACCCGCGGCGCGCGGCGATAGGTCGAGGGTTGAGGAGCCATGCCGCGTAGCCTGAAGAAGGGACCGTTCGTCGACGACCATCTGCTGAAGAAGGTGGACGTGCTCAACGCGAGCGGGGATAAGAAGGTCATCAAGACCTGGTCCCGCCGTTCCACCATCATCCCCGACATGGTCGGCCACACCATCGCCGTCCACGACGGCCGCCGGCACGTGCCTGTCTATGTGACCGAGTCGATGGTGGGCCACAAGCTCGGTGAGTTCGCCCCGACGCGCACCTTCCGCTACCACGCCGGCCAGGAGCGAGGGGCCCGGCGATGACCGCCACCAAGACGAACGAGCGCCCCGGCACCCGGGCCGTGCACCGCTACTGCGGCATGTCGGCCTCCAAGGTGCGCCAGGTGCTCGACCTCATCCGGGGCCAGGACGTCCAGCGGGCCGCCGAGATCCTCTCGGGCACCGAGCGCGAGGCGGCCACGGTCATCGGCAAGGTGCTGAGCTCGGCCGTGGCCAACGCCGCCCACAACGACCAGCAGAACCCCGAGGAGCTCTACGTGTCGGCCTGCTTCGCCGACGAGGGCACTACCATGAAGCGTTGGCGCCCGCGGGCCCGGGGTCGGGCCACCCGGATCCGCAAGCGCACCTGCCACATCACCATCATCGTGAGCCGGCTCCCGGCCGAGCAGCTCGAGCTGCGCCGCCGGCGCATGGAGGCGGTCAGCGCCAACCGCTCCCGCCGGGTCGAGTCGTCGCGCCGCCGGGCCGACCTGACCGGTCGGGTGTCGCGCCGCCGGGCCAAGGCCGAGGCGAAGGCGGTCGAAGACGCTGAGGCAGCCGAGGCGGCCGAGGCGGCCGAGGCGGAGGAGATCACGGACGAGGCGCTGGATGAGGCCAAGGTGAACAACGCCGAGGTCGAGGTGACCGAGGCCGACACGGTCGACGGTGGCGTCGACGAGGACGAGGACGACGACGAGGCCGTCGAGGCGCAGGCCGACGACGACGTGGAGGACGCAGATGCCGACGACGACGGCGAGAAGGACGAGGAAGAGTAGATGGGCCAAAAGGTAAACCCCTACGGCTTCCGGCTCGGGATCACGACCGACTGGAAGTCCCGCTGGTTCGAGGAGCGGCACTACAAGGACTTCGTGGTCGAGGACTGGAAGATCCGCGACTACCTCATGAACCAGCTGGAGGCGGCCGCCGTGAGTCGCATCGAGGTCGAGCGCACGCGCGACCGCCTACGCGTCGACATCCACACGGCGCGCCCCGGTATCGTCATCGGCCGCCGCGGCGCCGAGGCCGACCGGCTCAAGAAGAAGCTCGAGGAGATCACCGGGCTGCAGAACCGGATTCAGCTGAACATCCAGGAGATCAAGCAGCCTGAGCTCGACGCTGCCCTCATCGCCCAAGGCATCTGCGACCAGCTGGTGCGCCGGGTGGCCTTCCGCCGGGCCATGAAGCGGGCCATCCAGACCGTGCAGAAGGCCGGCGCCCAGGGCATCAAGGTCCAGTGCTCGGGCCGCCTCGGTGGTTCCGAGATGTCGCGCAAGGAGCAATACCGCGAGGGCCGCGTCCCCCTGCACACGTTGCGGGCCGACATCGACTACGGCTTCCGCGAAGCCCGCACCACGTCGGGCCGCGTCGGCGTGAAGGTGTGGATCTACAAGGGCGACATTTTGCCCTACAAGGTCTCCATCGAGGACAAGATCACACGTGAAGCCGCCATGGCCGTCGGAGAGACGTCGGGCCAAAGCGGGCCGCGCCGCCTCATCACCGCCGGCGGCGGCCGCCGGCGGGCCGAAGGCTTCTCGACCGAGAGCGCCGACGATGACGGCTCTGGCGACGAGGGCGAAGTCGATGAGCTGCCGGTTGAGGTGGTCGCCGAGGTCGATGAGCTCCCGGTTGAGGACCTCGAGGGCGCCGAAGGCGCTGAGGACGTCGAGGACGTCGCTGACATCGAAGGCGCCGCAGGCGCCGCAGGCGCTGAGCCCGCGGCCGAGGAGGAGACCGAGCAGCCGGTGGCCGACCTGCTGCCGCAGCCGACCGAGCCCGACGAGCTGGAGCGCCAGCTGAACCGCGACGAGGAGATGGAGCGCCAGCACCACGAACACCACGAGGCGCCGCACTTCCGCCGGGAGTCCGACTGACATGTTGATGCCCAAGAAGGTCAAGCACCGCAAGACGCAGCGCGGACGCCTCACCGGGGCTGCCAAGGGCGGCACCTCGGTGGCCTTCGGCGACTTCGGGATCCAGGCCACCGAGCCGGGCTGGCTGACGGCGCGCCAGATCGAGGCCGCCCGTATCGCCATGACCCGCCACGTCAAGCGTGGCGGCAAGGTGTGGATCCGTGTCTTCCCCGACAAGCCGGTCACCCAGAAGCCGGCCGAGACCCGCATGGGCTCGGGTAAGGGCAATCCCGAGCTGTGGGTGGCCGTCGTCCATCCGGGCCGCGTGCTCTTCGAGCTCGCCGGCGTGGACGAGGAGCTGGCCCGCGCCGCCATGGAGCGGGCCATTCAGAAGCTGCCCTTCAAGGCGCGCTTCGTGGTGCGCCCCGGGACCCACGGCCACGCCGAGGTGGCGATCTAAGTGCCGACCGCACACGACCTCGCCATGCTCGATGGTGACGAGCTGGCCGCCCGGCTGGGCGACTCGCGCCGGGAGCTCTTCAACCTGCGCTTCCAGCTGGCCACGGGCCAGTTGGACAACCCGGCTCGTGTCGGACAGGTCCGCCGTGAGGTGGCCCGCATGCTGACGGTGCTGCGCGCCCGCGAGATCCTCGAGGCCGAGGGGACCTACGTCGCCCCGACGGCGGCCGAGCACGAGGCGGCCCGGGCCAATTTGGCCGCCGAGGACGCCGTGCGGGAAGAGAAGGAGAAGGCCAAGGCCGCGGAGGCGGAGCCCCTCGACCTGCACGACCACGACCACGACGACGACGAAGAAGAGGAAGAGGCCTGATGGCCGACGAGACCCCAGAGAACGAAGCGGCCAAGGAGGCTGCGGCCGACGCCGAGCAGGCGCTCGAGACCGTCGAGGCCGAGGCGGCCGCCGAGCTGCCGACCAGCGCCGAGGTCGAGGCCGAGGCCGCAGCGCCGGCGGCCGCGCCTGCCGCCACCAAGGACGAGCCGGCCGACGACGGCACGCGGGTGAACCGGCGCAAGGTGCGCGAGGGCATCGTCGTGTCCGACGCCATGCAGGCCACCGTGGTGGTGGCCGTCGTCGAGCGGGTGCGCCACCCCAGGTACGGCAAGACGGTCCAGCGCACGAAGAAGCTCTACGTGCACGACGCCGACGACAGCGCCAAGGT
>DATNLP010000132.1:0-4314 GCA_035602795.1 Acidimicrobiales bacterium
GGCCGGCCGTGGCCAGCACTTCGTCGGTGAGGTGCGAGAAATTAGCCAGCGAGCGGGCCCGGGGGCCCTTGGGGGTGTGAACCGACTCCCGTATCTCGAAGCGGCCCTTGGGACGCGCGACGACGTAGGCCATACCCACTATGTTACCCACTAGCGGACTGACGTCGTGGGCCGCCAGGAGCTCGCAGTCCCACTCGTCGGATCCAACAGCCGCCTCGGACCCGCCGCCACCCGCCCAGCTGGTGGTGGTGCCACCACGACCGGGGTCCGCAGGGTGGCCACCTTGGGAACCCCCATTGGGAGCGGCAAGCTGATGGCAGGAAGGAGCGTGCCGTGGGAGCAGTCAGGCTGGTGTTCCACGCCGGGTTGCGCCGCCGCTGGCGGTCCTGGCTGGCCATCGCGCTCCTGATCAGTGTCGTCGGCGGGCTCGTGCTGGCGGCCGCGGCCGCGGGCCGGCGCACGGAAAACGCGTTCCCGCAGTTCGTGGCGGCCCACGGGTTCGACAGCGTCGTCTACGCCACCAGGCCGGTGCCGGCGGTCGCCCATTTGCCCGGGGTCGCCTCGGCCAGGGAGATCATTCTCCCAGACGCGGGGAATCCAACCTGCGATTGCTCACACCAGATCAACGGCAACGACTTCGGCGTGGCAGTCGTGTCGGGCCGGGGCAGTGCGCCCTTCACGCTCGTCTCCGGCCAGTCGCCCGACCCGTCGAAGCCCGACCAGGTACTGGCATCGTCCACGCTGCAAAAGGACTACGGCGTGCATGCCGGCAGCGTGATCCACGTCCCGTTCGAAGCACCCTCACAGGCCGCCGACTACAACAACCCCAATACGGGGTACGTCGACCCGCACGGTCCGCGGCTCGCGCTGCAGGTGGTCGGGATCGAAGCCAGCGAAGTCGAGTTCCCCTCCGGGTCCACCCCCATCTACCTTCTCTACGCCGGACCGGGGTTCGCCCGCTCGGTGCTCCCGCACACGGCCGTGGAATACGAGTACTTCGTCCGCCTTCGGCACGGTGATGCCGGCATCCCCCAGTTCGACGATCAGCTCAAGCAACTGAACCTGGGCGTGGGCACCGTCGGCGCCTCGAGCGAGGACGGCACCGCCGCCACGATTCAGGCGTCCATCCATCCGCAGGCCGTCGGGTGGTGGATCCTGGCTGCGCTCGCCGCGCTCGTCGGGCTGGCGGTCGTGGGCCAGGCCCTGGCCCGCCAGAGCGCGGTCGAGAGCAAGGACCACCCGACGCTGGTCGCCGTCGGCATGTCCAGCCGGGAGCTCTTCGCACTCGACATGGCACGGAACCTGGTGGTGGGCCTGGCCGGCGCCGTGGGCGCCGTCGTGATCGCCACGGCGTTGTCCCCCATCGCGCCCCTCGGCGAGGCCCGACTGGCCGAGGACTCCACCGGAGTCGCGTTCGACTCGCTCGTGCTCCTGCTCGGAGCGGTGGCCACCGTGGTGGTGGTCCTCGCTCTCGGCATCTGGCCGGCCCTGCGGGCGGCGCACACCCGGCGGATGAACGAGCGGGCCGGGGCGTCCCGCTCCTCCGCAGTGGTGCGAAGCCTGGTCACCCTGGGCGCGCCACCAACCGCGGTGATCGGCGTCCGCAACGCCCTGGAGCGCCGGTCCGGCGGGTATGCCGTTCCCCTGGGCTCTGCGCTCCTCGGCATGGTGCTGGCGGTCACCGCGTTGTGCGCGACGGGGGTCTTCGGCGCCAGCCTGAACCATCTGACGGCGACGCCCCGGCTCTACGGTGACCCGGAGCAGCTCGACTTCCAGCCGCCGAACACGGCGCTGCTCACCAGCCTGGAGCGCAACCCGGCCGTCACCGCCGTTACCCTCGGTCTCGGCGGCGGGGAGGTGATGGTCAACGGGAACATCGTCGGCGCCATCGTCGGGTCCCCGCTCAAGGGGCCCTTCCTCTTCTCGACGGTGACGGGCAATCTTCCGGTCGGCGACGACCAGATCGGGCTCGGCGTCTCGACTATGCATCTCGTCGGCGCGCGCATCGGGTCGGTCGTGCCCATCACGTTCACGACGCATACGGGGGCCCTCCGCACCACGGCGTACCGGGTCGTCTCCCAGGTCTCCTTCCCGCAGGAAGGGGGGTTCGTGAGTCTCGGCACGGGGATCCTGCTGACGACGGCCGGCCTCGTCCACGCCGCCTGCGCTCCGGGTCCCCAGTTCGCCCTGTGCCGGCAGAAGGTGGCCGGCAAAATCAGCGGCGGTGGGATCCGGGTGAACTTCGTTCCGGGTCCACGCGGGAAGGCGGCAATGGACCGCTATCTGGCCGCGTACCCTTCGATCACGTCACAGCCCCTCGCGCCGACCTCGCTGGTCAACTTCGGCGAGGCGGTCGACTTCCCGCTCATCTTCGGGGCCATGCTGGCCGTGTTCGGTGCGGCGACGCTGGCACACCTGCTCGTAGTGAGCGTGTCGGGGCGCCGACGAGACGTTGGGCTCTTGAAGGTGCTCGGCTTCGTGAACCGTCAGGTCGTCTCGACCGTCTCGTGGCAGGCCACGACGTTGGCGCTGGTCGGGGTGGTCATCGGGGTCCCGCTGGGGTTGGTCGTCGGCCGGGCGGTGTGGAACGCCTTCGCCAACAACCTGGGGGCGGTCCCCGTCACCGTCGTGCCGATCCTGGTCACGGTGGCAATCACGGTGGGCGTCCTCGTGGGCTCCAACGTCATCGCCACCGCGCCGGCATTGGTCGCTACTCGGTCCAAGCCGGGTGACCTCCTGGATGGGAGATAGGGCCGCACGAAACGTCCTCATGGCCATGGTTCGAGGCCCGAGACGCTTTGCGCCCACCAAGAACCCTCGGAGAGAGTCCGATATTCGCAGCGGAGCCCGCCTTTGCTTCGATGATGTCAACCATCGTCAACACGGAGGTCGCGGTCCCCGGTTTCGAGATCGCTTCATAGTCCGCGCCGTCGGCGAGTGCGGCAAACGGAGGTCACACGACGCTTCACCAGCTCCACAAGGGCTGCGGCACTTGCTCCTCTCTCCTGGTTGCTGTTCGTCAGGCTCCGGCACGCCAGAAACCAGATCCCTCGACCCTCACGTTGCCTGTCTTGTCGGCCACTGATTGGTAGGAGCTAGGTGTTGGGTGAACCCACCGAGGTGACCGCCGGCACTCCGTAGAACACCGTTGCGACCCCGGTGGCGGTGGCGGCCGCCGGCTGACTCAGCGTCAGCGTCAGCGAGGGGACGTAGTTCCACGTCGACGTGCCGCTGTTGTAGGTGCCCGTCGAGGCACCGCTCACCACGTAGGTCCCTGACGGGAACTGAGTGTCGGAGACGATGACGCTGTTGGCCTGAAAACCGCTCACGCTACCGGGCAGCTGACCCTGGTTGACGATGTCGACCGGGAAGGCGCCACCCGAAGTCAAGGTGACCGTGTTTGAACCCGCCGTGGTGTTGACGTTGAGGCTTGCGGCACACGTGTTGTTCGGCGCCGCCAGACCGTCAGCCGGAGTGCCGATGGCCGGCGGCTGCGTCGTATCGGTGTTCCTCGGGAAGAAGTACACGGACGAGATCAGGTTCCCCAACTCCGTGTCGAAGTTCTGCTGTGTCGAATTGTCGGTGCCCTTGTTGAAGTTCGTGTTCGAATCGCACATCCAGTTGAGGAAGCCGGCGGTCGACGCACGTACCGTGTCCGTCCTGTAGATGTTGTACAGAGTCAGAGCGGTCGGGAACGTGTTGGCCACTTCGGAACCGGCGGTCGCGAAGGTCCCGTTGAGCGCCAGCAGGTTCCCCCCGTATGACGTGGTGGTCGGGTTCCCGACGACTGGAAGGGCGCCGGTGCTGTCGATGTTGACGTTGGCGTCGGTCGGTGTTCCCTTCTGGACGCCGAACGAGATGATGTAGATCGACGTTGCCGCCTCGATCGACTGGTCCACGGCGTCACCGGGGAAGTCTGTGACCGCGTACTGGTCGATCTGGTCCGAGTTGTTCTGGAGCACATCACGGGTGCTGGCGTTCGTGCCGACCCGCGTGACCGGGTTGGGGTCCTGGGCAACGTCATTCTGATTGAAATTGCTGCCCGAGCATCCGCTACCGCCGACGTTGGCGAACGTAGCGAAGATTCCTTCAATGCCCGATGAGGTGCTGATGCCCACGATTCGGATGGGCACGCCGATCGGCACGCCGTCACCCTGGGAAAGCTTGGTCGTCGTGGCGATGCGGACGTCCTCGAGGGTCGTGGCCGTTGCGTTGGCGCTCAAGGTGAGCTGATTCGTGCCCGCGCCCGACGAGATCGTGGCGCTGCCGCCGGTGATGTCCGGGGCCGTGACGGTCTGGTTGTTCACGACCGTC
>DATNLP010000385.1:0-3861 GCA_035602795.1 Acidimicrobiales bacterium
GCGCTCGTCGTCGCTGAGCACCAATGGTTCGAGTACCGACCGCCGCATCTCTGCCTCCCATCGTCGTTGACGATGGGCACAACGCGCCCGCTGGCTACAAAATTCCCCCGAGGGGACTTACTTCTGACTCAGGTCACTAGCGGGCGTTCATCTCGGCCTGGGCAGCTGGGTCCAGGTGGTCGTAGTCGACCATGCCTCCGAAGCCGGCGGCGGCCGTAAGCCGTCCAAACCAAAGGGTTCTGAGGGCGCTACCAAAACTAGGGGGTTTCTGGCAAAGCGACCTGGCAGCCCATCTGGGCTAACCCCAGCCTTTGAGTAGGCAGATCTTCATGGCGCCGACTCGGTTGGCGGTGTCCCGCGACCGGTGAGCATGGCTGAGTGACCAGAATCGGATGGCGCTGCGCCCCTTGGCTGAGTGCAAGACGATGGCGTGGCCAGCCAGCGCCGCCAGGCCGACCCGAACCAGGCAAAGCCGGTCCACAACTGATGTAGGGCACGACTAGCTCGGCGAGTCGGCCGCGAAGGTGATCTGCGGGGGCAGTCAGTCGCGGAGGACGTTGGCGACCCGTTCGGCTGCGGTGAGCTCCGAGGCCTCGAACGATCGCTGAGTCAGCTCCTCTGCGAGAAGGATGTAGCGGGTTGCGGTCGCGATACGGACCTCGTCGGTCATAACGGGGGGCTCACCGTCGCCGCGGAACCCTCGCTCTACCATCCACTCTCGCAGCGGCTCCTTGTCGAGTGCTCGCTGATCCTCGTTCTTTCCGAAGAGTTCGTCGTAGGTGTCTGCGTACCAGTAGCGCGAGCTGTCAGGCGTGTGCACTTCGTCCATCAGCATGATCTCGCCACCGAGCAGACCCAACTCGTACTTCGTATCGACCAGGATCAGGCCGCGTTGGGCCGCGAGCTCGGTGCCCCGAGCGAACAGCCGGAAGCAGACTTCGGCGCAGCGGTCGAATAGGTCCGCGGTCACGAGACCCTCGGCGATTGCGTCGTCGCGACCGAGGTTTCGATCATGCGCTTCGAACTTGGTCGTCGGGGTCAGGATCGGAGCCTCCAACTGCTCGTTCTTGCGAAGTCCGTCGGGCATCAGGTTGCCGGCAATGTTGCGTGCGCCCGCCTCGTAGTTGAACCACAACGATGTCTTCGTTACGCCCGTGATGTAGGCGCGAACGACGAATTCAAGCGGCACCGGAGCGCACTCGCGGACGCGCACAACGTTGGGGTCAAGGACCTCCAGGAGGTGATTCGAGACGATGTCGGAGGTGGCGTCGAACCAGTAGTTCGCTATCTCGTTGAGGACCTGTCCCTTGAACGGGATAGTCCCGAGGAGCCGGTCGAACGCCGACAACCTGTCGGTGGTCACGATGGTGCGAACCTCGCCGTCGACGTAGCTGTCACGCACCTTGCCCTCGTGGCGGACGCCAAGGTGACCGAAGTCCGTTCGGTCGAGCGTGCCCAGCAGTTCCCTCGCAAGCCTCTCGTCTGAGAGCACTCGCGTCCCTTCTTCGACCCCCAGCGGTGACTCCATGACGTCCTCCCTCTCGATCATCCGGTCCATTGCGTCGACCCGGCCAGCCGCCCGCCGGGCCGCCTCCGTCAGACGTCGACGGTGCTCGACCAGGCGCGCTCGTCGCGCGCCTCGATCAGTGGCGTCGACGATGGCGGCGACATCGTCCAACGGCATGCCGACGTCCCGCAACGCGGCGAGGGTGCGCGCTCGCGGCAGCTGGCGCAGCCCGTAGCGGCGGTAGCCGGTGCGATCATCGACCTCGACCGGCACGAGCAGGCCGGCCTGGTGGTAGTGCCGCAACGTCTCAACCGTCAGCCCCGACAGCTGGCCGAAGGCGCCGACACCGACCAACTCGCCTGACTCCACCCCAGCAGTATCCAACCCTCGGCCGCCCGAGAGTCAAGGCGGGACCGTTAGCCCCGGATCGTTCAGTAGGTCGTTGGCTCGGTCCGTTCGCTTGGTGGCGGGCTAAGGCCGGCGACAAGGACGCCGAAACGCCCTTGTCAACCACCAACGGAGGCAGTCTCAGCGTTCCACCGACCGTTCTAGGGTGTGCAACCTCCGACTGACGAGCCGCCCCGGGTTGTCGCTCTCGACCTCGACGAGGCCTGAACCTGCTGGCGGCGTTCGAGGACTGCCGAGACGTACCCATCGACACCAACCATTTCGCCGTGCTCTCCCAGGTCGAGCGTCAGATCCAGGTCCTGAGGCGTAAACTCGGTCTCGATCAAGGAGGACCCGATGTCCGCTGAACTGCTCAGGGCATCAGAAGCCGCACGTCGCCTCGATATGTCGACCAAGGAGCTTCTACGCCTTGTTCTCGAGCGGGAGATCCGATACGAGATGGTCGACGGAATCGCACACATCCCCACAGATGCGCTCAAGGAGTATCGGGCGCAAGCATCCTGACTCCTTGCCCGAAAGGTCTGGAGCCGCTCAGGCAAGCGGGACAGAAAGCTCCTGACAGGCGCTCGGTCCCCGGATCGGGTTCGGGCGCGCGGTTGTTTTCTCTGCTCCTCCCATCACGGTGCCCGAACTCCTTCAGGCCAGAACTGATGCTCCAGGTCGTCAACGGAACATCAGTGGTGAAGATCACTTTCAGGTGGCTTATTTCCGGCTGAAACGACGCCTAACCTGCGGAACGCCTTGTGCAGGTAATGCCGGCACACAGGGGACTCACGGCGAGCGCAGCAGCGGCACCGCCTTACGGCTGGGCGACAGGACGGATGCCGGATCGAGCCGGGCTGGCCGATGGACCGCCACGGTGAGCCATTTCGCTCCCAGCGACACCGACCACCGACGTTCGACGGCTGAGCTGAGGAAATCCGCCAGCTCGCCGTGGTCGACGCCTTCCGCCCGAACGGCCGGCAGCTGCGCCAGGTCGTCCCAGCCTTGGGCGCGGTCGCAGGCGACCAGGATGCTCGCCTGCCAGCCGGCGAGCTCGGTCTCGAGCGGGGCGAGCCCATCGCGCTGGCGGGTGTCGCTGAGGAGCAGGTGTCCGCCGTCTTCGTCAAGCCAGAGATGCCCGCGTTGTTTCGTGGCCATCCAGTGCTCCACTGCCGGGAGGGCCGGTCCTGCGAACTGCTCGGGGGTTCGGCCATCTGCATGGTCGAAGTCGAAGTAGTAGGCGATGTTCATCCGGACGTGCTCCTCGAACGGGTAGAGGGTGCGCAGGGCTCGGGCCGGCCGCAGATTGACCATGCCGAACTGCTCCGGGGTGGCGTGGAACGGGCTGTACCGGTCGAGGCTGATCGGTCCGGTGCTGACCGGCGCGGGCAGGTGCCAGATCGATTGGACGAGGTCCGGGAGCGCGTCGTAGTCCTCGGGCGCCTCACCGGGGAATCCGTAGATGAGGTTCCACAGCGGCATTACGCCGTACTCGGCGCACCACTTGAGCAGCTCGATGTTCCGGGCCGCCGTGGTGCCCTTGCGCATGAGTTGGAGGACGTGGTCGCTGAGGCTCTCGATCCCGGGCTGGATCGTGGTGATCCCGGCGGCGGCCAGTTGCGCGACCTGTCGTCGCGTGAGGTTCGCCTTCACCTCCCAGCAGAACTTGGCGCGCGGTTCGGCCTCAGCCAGTCGCGGCAGGACGGTGCGGAAGTACCGCATGTCGAGGATCGGATCGACGACGCCAAAGGTCCGGGTGCGGTACCGCCGGATCAGAGTGCCGATTTCGTCAACCGCCCGCTCCGGCGACTTGCTCCGGAAGGCCATGGTGGAACCGTTGATGCCGCAGAACGTGCAGTGCGACCGCTCGCCCCACCAGCACCCGCGCGCCGTCTCCAAAAGTAATGACGGCCGCACCCCCAGCAGGCGAGGGGCGGCGCCCAACTGGTCGAAGTACGGCTCGT
>DATNLP010000148.1:0-10377 GCA_035602795.1 Acidimicrobiales bacterium
CGCCTCGCCGAGGAGCTTCACGATCTCGTTCTGGGCGTGGTTGGTGTCCTGGAACTCGTCGACGAGGATGTGCTGGAACCGGGCCTGGTAGGCCTCGCGCACGTCGTCGTAGGCCTGCAGCAGGTTGGCCGTGATCATGAGCAGGTCGTCGAAGTCGAGGGCGTTGGCCTGGTGCAGTCGGTCCTGGTATTGGGCGTAGACCTCGGCGATGCGCTTGCGGAACGGGTCAGGACCGGACCAGGCGTCCTCGCGGAAGGTCTCGAAGTCGACCAGCTCGGACTTGGCCTGGCTGATGACCCCCTGGACGGCGCGCGACGGGAGGCGCTTCTGGTCCAGGCCGAGCTCGGCCGTGATCATCTCGATGAGGCGGCGCGAGTCGGTGTCGTCGTAGACGGTGAAGGCGGAGCGGTAGCCCAGGCGGTCGGCGTGGGTACGCAGGATGCGCAGGCAGGCCGAATGGAAGGTCGAGACCCACATCTTCTCGGCCGGCGGGCCCACCAGCTCGACGACGCGGCGACGCATCTCGTCGGCCGCCTTGTTGGTAAAAGTGATGGCCAGAATCCCCCAGGACGGCGCGTCGCCGGTGGCCATCAGGTGGGCGATGCGCCGGGTGAGCACCCGCGTCTTGCCCGAGCCGGCCCCCGCCACAATGAGCAGCGGCCCGCCACGGTGCTCCACGGCGGCGCGCTGGGGCAGGGTCAGGTCGTCGACCAGCGCGCTCGGGTTGCCCGCGAACGCCCCCCGCTTAGTGGCCGAGCGTTGTCGGCGCCGGCGCCCGTCGTCGGCACCCTCGACCGGAGCGTCCTCGTGCCCGTCCTGCTCGGCGGCTGCTGCCGCTGCCGCGCCCGCCTCCTCGTCGGAGGTGTCGAAGAGCTGCCCGTTCGCGAGGCCGCCGCTCCCCGGCGTCACGGTCACTCCCACTCAATGGTCCCGGGCGGCTTCGACGTCACGTCGAGCGCCACCCGGTTCACGCCCTCCACCTCGTTGATGATGCGGGAGGCGATGCGTTCGACCAGGTCGTAAGGCAGTCGGGCCCAGTCCGCCGTCATGGCGTCGTCGCTCGTGACGGCGCGGATGACGATGGGGTAGGCGTAGGTGCGACCGTCGCCCATGACGCCGACGGTACGCACGGCCGGCAGGACGGCGAAGCTCTGCCACAGCTCGCGGTAGAGGCCGGCGCGGCGGATCTCCTCGACCACCACCGCGTCGGCGTTGCGCAATATCTCGGCCCGCTCCGGCGTCACCTCGCCGATGATGCGCACGCCCAGGCCGGGACCAGGGAAGGGCTGACGCCACACGATTTCGTGGGGCAGGCCGAGCTCCTCGCCCACGGCGCGCACCTCGTCCTTGAAGAGCAGTCGCAACGGCTCCACCAGCTCGAACTTCAGGTCCTCGGGCAACCCGCCCACGTTGTGGTGCGACTTGATGTTCGCCGCGGTGTCGCTGCCCGACTCAATGACGTCGGGGTACAGCGTCCCCTGCACCAGGAACCGTGGCCCCTCGCCGCCGTCCTCCTCGCCGGCGCCCAGGTCGCGCGCCACCTCCTCGAAGATCCGGATGAACAGCTCCCCGATGATCTTGCGCTTGCGCTCGGGGTCGGTCACGCCCTCGAGCGCGGTGAAGTAGCGGTCCGCCGCCTTCACGTGGACCAGGTCGACCTTGAACTGTCGGCGGAAGGTGTCCTCGACCTGGTCGGCCTCCCCCGAGCGCATGAGACCGGTGTCGACGAAGACGCACGTCAGCTGGTCCCCCACCGCCTTGTGCACCAGCGCGGCGGCCACGGCCGAGTCGACGCCGCCGCTCAGCGCGCACAGGACGCGGTCGGTGCCGACCTGGCGCCGGACGGCCTCCACCTGCTGCTCAATGATCGACACGTGCGTCCACGCCGGCAGGCACCCGCACACGTCGATCAGGAAGTGGTCGAACACCTCACCGCCGCGGTCGGTGTGCACCACCTCTGGGTGGAACTGCAGCCCGAAGAGGCGGCGGTCCGGGTCGTGCATGGCGGCCACCGGCGCTCCGGCCGAGGTGGCCGTGGCCACGAAGCCCTCGGGCACCGCCGTGATGGCGTCGCCGTGGCTCATCCACACCGTCGAGCGGGCCGGCCAGTCGGGACAAAGCGGCGAGCCCGACTTGGCGCGTTGGGTCAGCTCGGCGCGGCCGTACTCGCCCTGCCCGGTGCGCGACACCGTGCCGCCGAGCTGGAGCGCCATGAGCTGCGCGCCGTAGCAGAGCCCGAGGACGGGAATGCCGAGGTCGTAGACAGCCGGGTCGATGGAAGGCGCCGGCGTCTCGTAGACCGACTTGGGCCCGCCGCTGAAAATGATCCCCTTCGGCGCCCGCTCCCTGATCTCCTCGACGGTGATGGTGGCCGGGACGATCTCGGAGTAGACGTGTGCTTCGCGCACCCGGCGGGCGATCAGACGGGCGTACTGCGCCCCGAAGTCGACGACGAGAACGGTGTCGGTCACCGGGAGCTCAATGGCCCATCCCCACGCCCTGAGACCGCTGCAACGCCTTGCCCTCGGTCTGCAGCGACGGGGCGACCATGACCTCGGCCTTCTGGAACTCCTTGACCGACTCGTAGCCGCACGTCGCCATGGCGGTGCGCAGCGCGCCGAAGAGGTTCATGCGGCCGTCGTTCTCGTGGGCCGGACCGAGCAGGATCTCGCGCAGGCTGCCCCGCACCGACGTGCGCACCCTCGCACCCCGAGGCAGCGTCGGGTGGAAGGTGGCCATGCCCCAGTGGAAGCCGCGGGCCGGCGCCTCCACGGCGGACGACAGGGGCGAGCCGAGCATGACGGCGTCGGCCCCGCAGGCGATGGCCTTGGCGATGTCGCCCCCCTTGGACATGCCGCCGTCGGCGATGACGTGCACGTACACGCCGGTCTCGTCCAGGTGGCGCATGCGGGCGCCGGCCACGTCGGCGATGGCGGTGGCCTGGGGAACGCCCAGCCCGAGCACGCCCCGAGTCGTGCAGGCGTTGCCCGGGCCCACGCCTACGAGCACGCCCACGGCTCCGGTGCGCATGAGGTGCAGCCCGGCCTGGTACGAGGCGCACCCACCCACGATCACCGGGATGTCGAACTCGCGGATGAAGCGCTTCAGGTTGAGCGGCTCCGACGTCTTGGACACGTGCTCGGCCGAGACGACCGTCCCCTGAATGACCAGGATGTCCAGCTCGGCGGCCAGGATGGCCGGGGCCAGCGCCTCGGTCCGCTGCGGCGTCACCGAGGCCGCCGTGGTGATGCCGGCCTCCTTCATCTGCCGGATGCGCGCCGTCACCAGCTCTGCGATGATCGGCTCCTGGTACATCTGCTGCATGCGGGCCGTGGCCTTGTCATCGTCGAGCTCGCGGATTTCGTCGAAGAGCGGCGTCGGGTCCTCGTAGCGGGTCCACAGGCCCTCGAGGTTGAGCACGCCGAGGCCGCCCAGGCGCCCCAGCTCGATCGCCGTCGTCGGGCTCATCACCCCGTCCATGGCGGCGCCGAGCAGCGGCAGCTCGAACCCGTACGCGTCGATATCCCAGGAGACGTCGACGTCCTCGGGGTCGCGGGTCCGCCGGCTCGGAACGATGGCGATGTCGTCGAACCCGTAGGCCCGGCGTCCCGACTTGAAGATGCCGATCTCGATGTCTGCCACTTGCTAGCCCTCCGGCATTCGTGGGGCCGGTACGGCTCACCAACCGCACCGGCATTGTCTGTGCGACCTCAATTGCGAACGCCGGGCCGACACGCCGACGATCCCCCATCCTACTTCGTCCGACCCTTGCCCCAGGCTCCTCCGAGGCACGAATTCGTCGTGTTTCGGGGTCACCTCGACGAGCCGTGGTCCGGCGAACGAGGGCGGTCAGTGACCGGATGGGCCAGGTCGTAGCGCCTAGCGTCGCCTCGTGGACATCCCCGAGTTGCTGGCGGCGCACTCGACCGCGTCGCCCGGAGTGGTGGTCATCCTCTTCGCGTTCGCGGCCGTTCTGATGTACTTCCGCTTCCGCTCCCGTGGTGGGGGTGGCCGCGGTCCCTGGGGCGGGGGCGGGGGCGGCCCGTTCGGTCGGGGACCCTGGGGTGGCGGTGGCGGCGGCGGTGGCGGTGGGGGTGGGGGTGGCGGTGGCGGCCCCTACGGGGGTGGCGGCGGTCCGCAGCAGGAGGGCGACTCCCCGAGCGACCTGTAGGCCGCGGGCGCGAGACTTCCGGCGTGACCGACGATGCCGTCACCAGGGGCATGCGCGCCTTGCTGGCCCGGCGCGACGGCGAGCTGGCGGCCGGCGGCCGCCAGGTGGGCTGGAAGATCGGGTTCAACACGGCGACGATCCAGCAGGCGTTGGGCATCAGCGAACCGGTGGTCGGGTGCCTGCTCGAGAACGGCGTGACGGCCGACGGCGCCACGGTGTCGCTGGTCGGCTGGGGAAAGCCGGCGGTCGAGGTGGAGGTCGCCGTCCGGGTGGGCGACGACCTGGGCGTGGCCGGACTGGCACCGGCCTTGGAGCTGGTCGACCTCGACGTCGACTTCGCCGACCTCGAAGGCGTGCTGGCCGGGAACATCTGCCAGCGTGGCGTCGTCTTCGGGACAGAAGTAGCCGGGGTCGACCCGTTCGCCGTGCGGGTGACGGTGGCCAAGAACGGCCGTGGCGGAGACGAGGGTGCGCTGACCGAGGACCCGGCGACCACGGTGGACTTCGTGCGCCGCTTCCTGGCCGCGCACGGTGCCGCGCTCGAGCCCGGGCAGCGCATCATCGCCGGCTCCCTGGTCGCCCCGGTGGCGGTCGCGCCGGGGGACGCGCTCGACGTCGGATTCGGACCGCTGGGCGCGTTGGCGGTGGCGTTCGACTAACGCGCGCCGAGGACGATGCCCAGGAGCTCGTAGAGCATGCGCGCCGTGGCGCCCCAGATCATTTCGCCCGAGACCTCGAAGAACCATACGGGGAAGGAGTCGTCCTCCGACCCGGGGATGGCGCGCCCGGGAATGCGCCAGCGCTCCTCGTGGAAGACGTGGAGGTCGGCCAGTTCGGCCAGCGAAACGTCGAAGACGCGTTCGACCTCGGTCGGGTTGGGCACCAGGTGTGGGCGCGCCGCCAGCGTGGCCAGCACCGGCTGGATGAGTGAGCTCGAGACCAGGGTCGTGAGCGGGTGGAGCCAGCCCACGATCGTGACCAGGGACGGATCGAGGCCCACCTCCTCGTGCGCCTCGCGCCGGGCGGCCGCGGTGGTGTCCTCTCCGGCATCGAGCCGTCCACCGGGGAAGCTGACCTGCCCCTGGTGGGTGCGCAGCTCTGTCGAGCGCCGGGTCAAGACGATCCTCGCCTGCCCGTCCTCCTCGAACAGCGGCACCAGTACCCCGGCGTTCGCCTGGGCGGGCCACAGCTCACCCGGCGGACCGTCGCGCTCGGTCAACAGGGGCGGCGGAGTGAAAATGGCGTCCAGGCCGGCGCCCTCGGGCACGGGCCCGCGCTGACCCGCGGCGCCGAACGCGGCCAGGACCTGGTCCAGGGAGATGGAAGCCCGCCGCTCCGATCCGACGGCGGCCCAAGGCGGCGGCCCACCCAGACGCCACTCGGCCGGACGCGGGATGACCTGGGGTGGGACCGGCCGCGGCATCGGGCCAAATTAGGGGTTGTTCGCGGCTGGCTACGCTGTCGCCCCGTGACGACGCCCGAAGAGCTGCAGGCGCAGGCCGACGCGTTCGGTTGGTACCACACGATCGACCTTGGTAACGGCGTCGTGACGAAGGGCATCAGCGTCCAGGAGACCTCGGTCGGCGTGCTCCCCGACGTCAGCGGGCGCAGCGTGCTCGACATCGGGGCCTGGGACGGCAAGTTCTCCTTCCTCGCCGAGCAGCGGGGCGCCAGCCGGGTGGTGGCCCTCGACCACTACGCTTGGGGAGTCGACTTCGTGGCCCGGGGGGCCTACTGGCAGGAGTGCATCGCCAACGGCACCCTGCCCGACCAGTCCCGCGACGAGACCGACTTCTGGCGGCCCGACCTACCCGGCCGGCGGGGCTTCGAGTTCGCCTCGGCCGCACTGGGGTCGAAGGTCGAGCCGGTGGTGGCCGACTTCCAGAAGGTGGACCTGGACCAGCTGGGGCAGTTCGACGTGGTGCTGTATCTCGGCGTGCTGTACCACATGAAGGAGCCGCTCACCTGCCTCGAGCGGGTGCGGGCCCTCACCAAGGAGGTGGCGGTCATTGAGACCGAGGCCGTGCACCTGCAGGGCCTCGACAACGAGGTGCTCCTGCAGTTCCACGCCGGCAGCTCGCTGCGCACCGACTTCGGCAACTGGTTCGTGCCGACCATCGCCGCGCTGCACAACCTGTGCCGGGCGGCAGGCTTCTCGAGGATCGAGACGGTCGTCGGGCCGCCCCCGCCGCCCGACGTGAAGGAGCCGCTGAGCCGCCAGATCGGCCGGCGTGTCGTGGGCTCGCCCACGCCGACGCCGTCGGCGCCTAGCGAGAACTACCGCGCCGTCGTCCAGGCCTTCACGAACTAGCGCCGCACCACCATCCCCCTCACGGGGAAGTCAGTCGTTCTCGACCTCGTAGTCCCAGTACGCCACGACGTGGTTGTGGTCGGGCAGAGCGTGAGCAGCGCCACGGCTTCGATGGTGTTGAAGGTCGTCACCGACAAGGGAAGGTTCGTCCGGGACTCGGTGTTTCTGACTCCGTCCGCCTCGGCCACCAGTGCGTCGTCGATTCCGCCACCTCGTGTGAGCAGGACACAGAAGGCCGATCCGTCGACGAGCAGCGCGTGGAGGGCGGCGTTCCCCGCCTTTTGCGCGTAGGTGGCCAATGCAGGGTCGGCCATGGTGACATCGGCGAGGAACTTCGTGTTCTGCGCCGAGGTCGTCTTCGGTGCCGGGAGTGCCGTCGCGTGTGGAGATCGGATGGGCGTGCCGGCCGAAGCAGGAAGGGTGCCCCAGCTGCACGCGGCGCCGAACCCCGCCGCGGTCACCATGCAGAGCCACGCGAGGATGTGGGGCAGACGTCGATTCACTGCCGACACGTCGGCAGTGTGACACACCGTCCGCTGGGGCTCGTCGTCGCCGGCCACCGGAATACGAACGTCGGCTGGCGTCCGCGAAGTCTCCGCGACGGTTGCGCGAACAATTGCAATTTGTCCGCGGGCTGCGGACACCGCGTCAGGGGTGGGACGGAATGCTCAGCGACCGGCCACGGGCTTCGGTAGGCAGTAGTAGATCTTGAGCCGCGGCGCCGGCCCCGGTGCGGCGGCATGCGGCGACACGTGGAGGCAGTGGGCCACCACCCAAGCCGCGCCCGGCGTGGCACCGGGAGACGCCACGAGCGCCAGGTGGAACTGCTTCGCCGCCACCAGCGCTGCCGTGGCGGACGCCGTCGGCGAGGGGATCGTGCCCGTGTAGCCACCGAGCGGGAGGACCTCCTCGCCCGTGTCGTAAATGAACTCCGCCGCCACGGCCGATGTCTGCGTCGCCATCAGATACGGCGCCCCGCGGCGCACCTGCTCGATCTGACCGAGCGTCGCCAGCGTCGCCGGGGGTGGAGCGAAGACGCCATGGATCACCTCCGTCGCCAGGTCCGGCTGGAACGGCGTGTCGAACGGACCCAGCCCCTCGGCCACCACCGACGCGCTGGCCGCAGCGGGCACGAGGAGCACGGCGGCTACGGCGAGGACGCCCCCGACGGCGACGGCGGCGGGCACAACGGCGCGATGGCCCCTTCGTCCCGCCACGGCCAGCCCGACGAGGACCGCCGCCGCCGCCAGGCCGAGTGCCACGACAGCACCAGTCAGCCACGACGGCTGGCCAGTGCCGCCCGTCGGCAGCAACCAGGCCGTGTACCCCGTCGTGATGAGCACCACCCCGGCTGTCCCGAGCAGCACGCCCGACTCGTGCCGGTGCTCCCAGGCCAACGCACCGCCGAGGCCGAGCAGGCCGGCCACGGCCGGCGACAGCGCTCCGGCGTAGTAGGAGTTCATGGTGGTGCTGACGGTGAAGACCACGCCGAGCACAACCAGCCACACGCCCCACAGCAGGGCGCCGACGCGCACCAGATCGGTACGCGGTGCGCGGCGCCGCTGCACCAGGATCCAGGCGAACGCGGCCAGCGCGGCGAGGAGCAGCCATCCGGTGTCGCGCCCATAGCTCCCGGCGAAGAGCCGGTTCCACACCGGCGGCGGCTCCGCCTGGGAGAAGAGGCGCGTCCCGAGCGTCTGGCCCAGGAGTTCGTTGGGCGACGCCTGGCCGACCCGGTTGAAACCGTTGTAAACGAAGACCTGGTGGTACACCGAGTTGTTCGGGCTGCCGTCCGCGTACGGCCGCTGTGAGGCCGGCGTGAGCGCGACGAACGTCATGTAGGACAGCGAGACGACGGCCACGGTGGCGCCCATGGCGACCAGCCGCCCCATCCGGTGGGCCGTGCTGCCCCGACCGGCCACCAGGTAGGCCAGCCCGAGGGCGGGCAGCACCAGCCAGGCCTCGACCATCTTGGCCTGGAAGGCCAGCGCCACGTAGAGCGCGGCCAGAACGGCGCTGAGCCAGCGGTCGTTCAGGATGGCCGACACGGTGGCGTCGGCCGCCAGCACCAGCAGCAGGATCGTGAGCGAGTCGGGGATGTTGCCCCGGTTCAGCGTCACCGTGGCCGGGCTGGCGGCCAGCACCACCACGGCCCCGAGGCCGGCCAGCGGCCCGCCCAGGCGGCGCACGCAGTGATAGAGCACGAGCACCGTCAGCGCGCCCTCCACCGCCGAGGGTGCCAGGACGGCCCACTCGTGGAAGCCGAAGATCCGCGCCGACAAGGCCTGCACCCACATGGAGCCGGGAAGCTTGTCCACCGTGACCGTGCCGGCCGGGTCGAAGGCGCCGAAGAGGAAGTCGTGCCAGCTCTGCGACATGGAGCGCACGGCGGCGGCGTAGTAGATCTCGATCGTCGAGCCGACGTCCCAGCTGTACGACAGCGCGGCCAGTGCCGCGACGACGAGCAGGAAGGGACGGGCCCAGGCCGGCTGGTCCGCCGGCGAGCGCCACAGCTGCGCACGGCGCGACCACGGCACACGAGGCGTCCCCGGCGTCACCTCGTCGGCCACCGGGTCAGGTTATGCCGACGACCCTGCGGTGGAGAGGCCAGCCGGAACCGGGTCCGGGTTCGTGGAGTGGGTTCGGCTCTGAGGGCCTGACGACCAGGCTGCCGTCAGCCCGTCAGCCCGTCGGCTTGTGGCCGACGACATGCACCGCCGAAATTCTTACGCCGGTCCACTTTGGAAGGGGAGCTCTTGGCCGGTCTCGAGCAGCGTCTTCAGCCCGCTGAGGATTTCGCTCCAGCCCCCGCCGGCCCCGTTCGACTCGCTCTCGCCCCTCATCACGCCGGCCCACATTGGTGCACCCGTCACGTCGTGGGTGACGGTGAGCTTGGTGACGCCGCCTCGTACGGGCTCGATGTCATAGGTGAGTCGGGTGAACGCCTCGGCTGCCATCTCGGGCGTCATCGTCATCCGCCAGGTCTGAACCAGCTTGCGGGGCGGGTCGGCCTCAATTACTTCGCCATCGCTGATGACGTCCGGGCAACCCAGCGCTTTCATGCCCTCGTTCGCGTAGGACCGGAACGCACCGCCCGACCGCAGCTCGTATTCCACCAGAGGGGCATAGCCGTACCTCACCGTCCACTCGGGCTTGGTGACCGCCTCCCAAATCGCCTCGGGTGTCGCCTTTATGTACACCCGGTAGATCTGGATGGTCTCGGACGTGGTCGCCGTGGTCATTTCCGTGCCTCCAAGTCGTTCTTCAGGCTGGCGAGCGCCGAAGCGTGGCGCTCGGTGTACTTGTCGATCCACCGGTCGTGGATCAGTCGGATCGGGACGGGATTGAGGAAATGCAGCTTCTCCCGGCCCGAACGGCGCGTCAGGACGAGCCCTGCGTCTTCCAGCAGGCGCAGATGCTTCATGACCCCGATCCGCGTCATGTCCACGTGGGACTCGAGCTCGGTCAACGAGCGACCTTCACGCTCGAAGAGAAGATCGAGCAGGAAGCGGCGCGTGGGGTCGGCAAGCGCCTTGAACACAAGGTTGTCGTCCACACCCGGTCAATATATGTCACCATATAGTTACATGTCAAGGGGCGTACGGCGCACGTGGGCAGGAGGCGGCGGCTCTGCGCTCAGCCACCGCCAACGACGCTGGACCAACGAGACTTTCTCTCAACTGGCCTGTTCGGCGATTCCAGAATCAAGCCCTACGCATTCACGGAGTCAGCCGACCCGCCCCGAACGCGGAGGACTCGGAGGCCGCGCTGCATCCGCCGGGCACTCTCCGGCTGCTCACACGGCGCGGCCGAGGCGAGCGAGAACCTGGTGGGTGGCTGTCGCCTACGTACAGCTAAGAGGCTAAGAGGCGGGGGTGGCCTGCGCCTCGTTCGA
>DATNLP010000150.1:0-4133 GCA_035602795.1 Acidimicrobiales bacterium
CTAGATCAAGGAAGACGGCGCATGCTCAGCCGGGTCGTGACCCGAAGAGCCCGCCGGGGGCGTCGGAGCAACACATCTCCGCGAACAGGCGGTGGACCCGGCGGTCCGGGGTGAGCTCGGGGTGGAACGAGGACGCCAGCACCTGTCCCTGGCGGACCAAGACCGGCACGCCGTCCAGCGTCGCCAGCACCTCGACCTCGTCCCCCACCGACACGACCAGGGGCGCCCTGATAAACACGGTCGGCAGGGGCGGGCCCTCGCCGGACCCGAAGACGACGTCCACCTCGAAGGACTGGGCCTGGCGCCCGTAGCCGTTGCGGCGCACGACGGCATCGAGCGACCCGAAGAACCGTTGGTCGGGCCGGCCATCGAGGACCTCGCTGGCCAACAGCACCGTGCCGGCGCAGGTGCCGAGGACGGGCAGGGGCCGGGGGTCGGAGGTGGAGCTCGTGATGCCAGTGGAGCTCGTGGTGCCAAGGGAGGCCGTGGTGCCGGTGGAGGCCGCAGTGGCATCGGGGTTGAGGCGCTGGGCGATGGCGTCGTAGAGGCCGGTCGACTCGAGCAGCATCGAGAGCGTGGTCGACTCGCCGCCGGGAAGGATGAGGCCGTCGATGCCGTCGAGGTCTTCGGGGCGCTTGACGCGACGGCCCGTGGCACCGATCTCGTGGAGGGCGGCCAGGTGCTCGCGCACGTCGCCCTGCAGGTCGAGCACGCCGATGACCGGGTGGCAGCCAGACGGGACTGGGCCGGGGCCGGACGTGACCGGGTCGGAGGCGGGGGCGACCCGGTCGGGGCCGGGGGTGACCGGGCCCGGTTCGGTGCCAGGGGCGCGGGCGGCGGAGGCGGCCGCTACCACCCCCGGTCGGCGAGGTGCTCGCCGTAGTTGGCGGCATCGAGGCCGCGCATGGCCTCGCCCAGCCCGCGCGAGACCTTGGCCACGTGGTCGGGGTCCTCGTAGTGCGCGGTGGCCTCGACCACCGCGGCGGCCATGCGAGCCGGGTCGGACGATTTGAAGATGCCCGAACCGACGAACACCGCCTCCGCACCGAGTTGCATGACCAGGGCGGCATCAGCCGGAGTGGCGATACCACCCGCGCAGAACAAAGGCACAGGAAGGCGGCCGGTGGCCTTGAGCTCCTGGACGAGCTCGATGGGGGCGGCGATCTCCTTGGCCCAGCCGTACAGCTCGGCCGAATCGGCCTGGGTGATGGCCCGCAGCGAGCCGAGGATGGAGCGCAGGTGGCGCACGGCCTCGACGATGTTGCCGGTGCCGGCCTCGCCCTTGGAGCGGATCATGGCGGCGCCCTCGCTGATGCGGCGCAGGGCCTCGCCCAGGTTGGTGGCGCCGCAGACGAACGGGACGGTGAAGGGCCACTTGTCGATGTGGTACGCCTCGTCGGCCGGCGTGAGGACCTCGGACTCGTCGATGAAGTCGACGCCGAGGGACTGGAGGACCTGGGCCTCGGCGAAGTGGCCGATGCGGGCCTTGGCCATGACCGGGATGGTGACGGCGTCGATGATGCCCTCGATGAGGATCGGGTCGCTCATGCGGGCCACCCCGCCGTCGCGGCGGATGTCGGCCGGGACGCGCTCGAGCGCCATGACGGACACCGCACCGGCGTCCTCGGCGATCTTGGCCTGCTCGGCGTTGACGACGTCCATGATCACGCCGCCCCGGAGCATGTCGGCCAGGCCCCGCTTGACGGTGAACGTCCCCGTCGTTCCCGGGCCGACGGCGGGCGCGCCCGCGCCCTCGGCGTCCTTGGCGCCGGCGCTGGTGCTGGTGCCGGCGCCGGCGAGGGGGGCGGTGGCCATGGACCCAGTCTACGAGCGCAGGCGGGCGGCCCTCGGCACGGAGGCCGCGGCGCCGCCCGGCACCGCTCCGGGCGCCCCGGTCCGGCCGTTGCGGGTCGTCCTGCCGCCCGGGGCCAGGCTTTCGGCGCCCGCGCCCGCCGCCGTGGCTCTCCCGGGCCCGGGGAGGCCGAGGCCCTCCCGGGCGCCATTCAGCCGCTCGGTCACCAGTTGCTCGGCCGCCGCCAGTGGCGTGATGTGCCTCAGGTCAGCGCGCTCGAGCACGTTCGCCGTCGTCTCGCCGATCCGCTCGACCGCCTTCGACGCCGCCGCCGGGTCGTAGCCCCTCGCCTCCTCGGCGATGTTGATGATGCCGCCCGCGTTGGCCAGGAAGTCGGGGACGTAGAGGATGCCCGCCGCGGCCAGCGTGTCGGCCACGCCGGGGTGGGCCAGCTGGTTGTTGGCCGCCCCCACGATGATCTCCACGCGCAGTCCGGGCACCAGCTCGTCGGTGAGCAGCCCGCCCAGGGCGCACGGGCAGAGGATGTCGACGGGGACCCCGGCGGCCTCGGCGGGATCGACGCTGCGGACGGCGCCGGCGCGCATGGCCTGGCGCACCCGCTCGCCATCGGCGTCCGAGGCGACGACGTCGACGTGACGCTCGACGAGCAGCCGCACGACCTCGCCGCCCACCTTCCCCGCCCCCAGGACGAGCGCCGACCGGCCCTCGAGGCCGCTTCCCCAGCGGCGGCGCGCCGCCGCCTCCATGGCGACCACGATGCCGTGCGCGGTGGCGGGACTGGGGTCACCCGAGCCGCCGAGCGAAGGAGAGGTGCCCGCCACGAACGGCGTCGTCCCGCGGATCAGGTCCATGTCGGCCTGCGTCGTCCCGACGTCCTCCGCCGTGATGTACCGCCCTTCCTGGCGGTCGACGGCGGCGGCGAAGTCGCGCAGGAGGGCCGGGGTCTTCACGACGGCCGGGTCCCCGATGATGACCGCCTTGCCGCCGCCCTGCGCCAGTCCGGCCAGGGCCGCCTTCTCCGTCATGGCCCGGGACAGGCGGAGCACGTCACGGAGCGCCAGCGCCTCGTCGCGGTAGGCGTAGAAGCGGGCGCCGCCCAACGACGGGCCGAGCAGCGTGGAGTGGATGGCGACGATGGCGCGCAGGCCGCTCTGCGCACGCCGCACGACGACGATGTCCTCGTGCTCGGACCCGCACAGACCCTCGAGCATCCCGTCCGGATCCGTCACGTCCTGGCCCTTCACGGTTGAATTCTACGGGGAATTTTGCCGGATGGAGCCGAAAAGCGCCGGCGCGGCCCGCTGGGGCACGAACACAGGCGTGCGGGGCGCTGGGCCCGACTCAGGCGGACGTCAGGCGCACTCGACCGGAGGGCGCGACCGGGCCTCCGCCGCCGGGTGCCGCCTCACCATTCGTTGAGGGCGGCGGCCCGCACCCACGTGGCGTCGAGATCGCCCGGGTCGACGGGGTCGTCCCGGTGGCCGACCGAGGGGTCGATCCACACCCAGCGGGTGGGCCCGAACCGGGACGGCGAGTAGAAGAAGGAGCCCTCGGCCGGCGGGGGGGACGCCATCATCGTCGTCAACGCGCTGAGGAGGCCGCTCGGGTAACGCACGATGGAGGCGCCGACGACGTCGGCCCGGTACTCACGGTTCTCGCCCACGCAGCGGCGCAGCATCCCTTCGCCGCCCATCAGCGTGGCGATCGTGATGCCGACGCAGGAGACGCCGTTGTCGCCCCGCTTCACGTGGGCGAGCTCGTGCGCCACGACACCCTCCAGCTCGATCGCATGGAGCAGGCGCAGCAGACCGGTCGTGACCACCACGTCGGCCCGCCGGGCATCTCGGCCGAGGGCGCAGGCATTGGGGACGGCGTCCTCCAGGACGTGCAGCGCCGGCATGCGCAGGCCGAAGGTGGCACAGAGGCCCTCGGTGATGTTGTACAGGCGGGCGTACTCGTGCTCGTCGGCGGGCACCGCCCCGATCCGGCGCAGGGCCAGCCAGGGCGCCAGCCGCCAGACGGCGTAGGTGAAGACGAGGCCGGCGGCCACGAGCGCGACCACGCCGGCCGCCCAGTTGACGATGACGAAGAACAGCGCACCGATGAGGACGGCCGGAAGGACGGCGGTGAAGGCACTCAGCCAGACGGCCCGGCGCCGGTTGGCCGCCACCTCGCCCGGGTAGACCTGGGGGGCGCCGAGGCTCGGCACCTGAGGCAGCGGCGCCGCGACCTCGGCCTCGAGCACGATGGCGGTGCGGGCCTGGCTTTCCGACCCAGCCGAGGGCCCACCGTCGCCGCTCTGGCCGCGACCCGACGCCGA
>DATNLP010000155.1:0-9161 GCA_035602795.1 Acidimicrobiales bacterium
AAGTGACACGGCTGTCAGCAAATGGGTGCCGGGAAAGTCCTGGCAGAGCCCACTGCGGGTGATCGTGACCAACGCACAGCGCGCCGCTGGGGTCGCCTTCGGGCGGGCCCCGAAGGAGGGGCCATGAACGTCGACATGCAGGCACTGGCTGGACCGAGGGACCGCCTCATGGCGGGGGGCGCCGTCGACCCCGTGACCGCCGAGGTCATCCGGGGGACCATGGAGACCGTCTGCTTCGAGATGGCCATGTACGTCTCACGCACGGCCACCACGCCCATCCTCAACCAGTCCAACGAGCGCAACGCCACCATCCTCGACGGCAAGGGACGGCTGGCCGCGCTGAGCGTCGGCATCCCGCAGTTCATGCTGACGTCCACCCTGCCGGTGCGCTTCGCCCTCGACTTCCTCGGCGTCGACGAGTTCCGCCAGGGCGACGTCTTCGTGGCCAACGACCCCTATCACGGCGGCGGGCACCTGCCCGACTACAACGTCTTCGCACCGGTCGTCGTCGACGACCACCTCGTGCTCATCTGCTCCATCCAGTGCCACCACGGCGACACCGGCGGCGCCGTGCCGGGCGGCTACAACGTCACCGCCAGCGACATCTGGGGCGAGGGCGTGCGCTGGCCCGTGGTGAAGGTGCTCGACCGTGGCGTCGAGCGGCGCGACGTGCTCTACGCCCTGCAGGTCAACAACCGGCTGGACGGGTATCTGGGCGACCTGCGGGCGCAGATCGGGGCGGCCAAGCAGGCGGCCGACCACCTGGTCGGGCTGGTGGAGCGCTACGGCGTCGACATGATCGAGGCGGCCGTCGACCACATGATCGACTACGCGGCGGCGCGCTTCGCCGAGGAGGTGTCGGCCTGGCCCGACGGGTCCTACGAGGGCGACGCCTATGTCGACCACGACCCGCTCGGCAACCCCGACATCCACCTGCACGTGAAGATCACGGTGGACGGGCCCAAGCTCACCATCGACTACACGGGCAGCGACGAGCGCCAGGAGCTGCAGGCGTGGTCCACCTACGGCAACACGCGCGGGTACACGGTGGCGCAGATCGCCGCCATGATGGACCCCGAGATCCCCAAGAACGAGGGCTTCTTCAACTCCATCGAGCTGGTGGTGCCCCAGGGGTGCGTGCTCAACCCGCACCCGGGGCGGCCGGTGTCGGCGGGCACGCACCACCCGGGCGCAGACATCGGCGAGGTCATCGCCGTGGCCATGGCGGGCGTGCTGCCCGAGCGGGCGGTGCCCCAGACCTACAAGACCGGCATCCCGACGACCATCCGCGGTGTCGACCCGCGCAGCGGCGCCGTGTTCGTGGACGGCTCGGCGGAGGTGTACGCCGGCTGGTGCAACGCGGCCAAGGGGCAGGACGCCTGGGGAGCGGTGTCGGCGTCCTTCGGCAACCTGTGGAAGGCGACGGCGGAGATCAACGAGTCGCTCTACCCGCACATCCAGTGGTCGCGCGACTACCGCACCGACTCGGGCGGGCCCGGGCAGTGGCGGGGCGGCTGCGGCTCGCACTACATCAAGGAGGTGCGGGTCCCCTCGGCGGTCTACACCTACGTGGTGGGGCAGAAGTACCCCATGCCCGGCATCGCCGGCGGCGGCCCGGGCGCGCCGAACCGCTTGAAGCTGCGCTACGGGACCGACCGCGAGATCACCGTCAAGCACACGGCCGACTGGGTGCCGATGGAGGCGGGCGACCGCATCAACTTCGACTACGGGGGCGGCGGGGGCTGGGGCGACCCGCTGGAGCGGCCGGCGGCGCAGGTGCTCGACGACGTGCTCGACGAGTACGTGAGCGTGGAGGCGGCGGCGCGCGACTACGGCGTGGTGCTGACCGGCTCGCTCGAGGAGTTGACGCTCGAGGTCGACGAGGCGGCCACAGAGGCCCGGCGGGCCGAGGTGCGCGCGGCGCGGTCGGCCGCTTGAGCCCGGTCTGGCTCGGCCGGGCGACCGCCGGCGCTCGGTAGGATCGGCCGCCTCATGAGCAGCGGCATCGTCACCTGGGGCACCTACCTGCCCTCCTGGCGCCTCCAGCGCTCGGCCATCGCCGGCGTGCTGGGCAGCGGCGGCGGGAAGGGGACGCGGGCGGTGGCCTCCTACGACGAGGACACGACCACCCTGGGGGTGGAGACGGGGCGGCGGGCGCTGGCGGTGGGTCCAGGTGCGCCGTCGGTGCAGGACCTGTTCCTGTCCACGCCCGACCCGGGCTACCTCGACAAGACGAGCGCTACGACGGTGCACGCCGCGCTGGGGCTGGGGCGGGCCTGCGGCGCCTACGACTTCGCCGGCTCCTCGCGCTCGGCGGTGGCCACGGTGCTGGCGGCCCTGGCCGGTGCGGCCGGCGGGCGCACGACCATGGCCGTCGTCTCCGACCTGCGCACCGGGCTGGCCGGGTCGGCCGAGGAGCGCGACAGCGGCGACGGCGCGGCGGCCCTCGTCTGCGGGCCGGACGGCGCTGTGGCCGAGCTGGTCGGCCGGGGGGCGGCCACCGACGAGTTCCTCGACCGCTGGCGCGTGCCCGGCGAGGCCGACTCCCACGTGTGGGAGGAGCGGTTCGGCGAGCAGCTGTACGTGCCGCTGGCCCGCGAGGCCTTCGCGGCGGCGCTGAAGGACGCCGGGCTGGCCGAGGGCGACGTCGACCATGCGGTGGTGACCGGGTTGCACGCGCGGGCGACCAGGGCGGCGGCCTCCGGGCTCGGCGTGCGCGACGGGGTGCTGGCGCCGGACCTGACCGGGTCGATCGGGAACGTGGGGGCGGCCCACGCCACCGTGGCCCTGTGCGACGTGCTCGAGCGGGCCCGGCCGGGGCACGTGATCGCCGTGCTGTCGCTGGCCGACGGGGCGGACGCCCTGGTGCTGCGGACGACGGACGCGCTGAGCGCGGCGCAGCGCGACCGGGCGGAGGCGGGCGTGCCGAGCGTGGCCGAGCAGGTGGCGGCCGGGCGGGACGACCTGAGCTACGCCACCTTCCTGACCTGGCGGGGCCAGATACGCCGGGAGCCGCCGCGCCGGCCCGACCCCGAGCGGCCGGGGGCGCCGACGGTGCACCGCTCCGAGGAGTGGAAGTATGCCTTCGCCGCCTCGCGTTGCCTGGCCTGCGGCTTCCGCCACATGCCTCCGACGCGGGCCTGCCTGAGCTGCCACGCCATCGACCAGATGCAGGCGGAGCGGCTGGCCGACGTGCCGGGGACGGTGGCCACGTTCACCATCGACCACCTGGCCTTTTCCATGTCGCCGCCGGTGATCGGCGTCATCATCGACTTCGACGGGGGCGGGCGGTTCCGCTGCGAGCTCACGGACGCCCGGGCGGCCGAGGTGTCGATCGGCGACCGCGTGTCCATGACCTTCCGGCGCGTCTGGACGGCGCAGGGCGTGCACAATTACTTCTGGAAGGCGCGGCCGCTGAACGTCGCGCCGGCCGGTGGTGCGGGCGAGGACGAGCGAGGAGGCTAGGACGATGGCGAGCAGCGGCATCCGCGACCAGGTGGCCATCATCGGCATGGGCTGCACCCGCTTCGGCGAGCTGTGGGACAAGGGCGTCGACGACCTGCTGACCGACGCCGCCACCGACGCCGCGGCGTCGGCCGGCCTGTCGATCCACGACATTGACGCCTTCTGGCTCGGCACCATGACCTCGGGCGTCTGCGGCGTCACGCTGTCGCGGCCGCTCAAACTGGACTACAAGCCGGTGACCCGGGTCGAGAACTACTGCGCCACCGGCTCCGAGGCGTTCCGCAACGCCTGCTACGCGGTGGCCTCGGGCGCCTACGACACGGCCATGGCCATCGGGGTGGAGAAGCTCAAGGACACGGGCTACTCGGGGCTGACCGGCATCCGCGCCGTGGGCGACGGCACCGACCCGGGCCTGTCCTCGCCCGCCGCCTTCTCTTTCCTGGCCCCCTCCTACGCCCACAAGTACGGGGTGGACAAGGACCAGCTGAAGGAGGTCATGAGCCGGATCGCCTTCAAGAACCACCAGAACGGCGCCCGCAACCCGCGGGCGCAGTTCCAGAAGGAAGTCTCCATGGAGACGATCGCCAAGGCGCCCCTGGTGGCGGGCGACCTGGGCGTGTTCGACTGCAGCGGCGTGAGCGACGGCTCGGCCGCCGCCGTGATCTGCCGGGCCGAGGACGCGCACAAGTACTGCGAGAACCCGCTCTACGTGAAGGCGCTCTCCTTCGTGGCGGGGCCGGCGGCCGGCCCGATCGACCCGGCCTACGACTACACCACCTTCGAGGAGGTGGTGCGCTCGGCGGCCGACGCCTACGCCCAGGCCGGCATCACCGACCCGCGGGCCCAGCTGGCCATGGCCGAGGTGCACGACTGCTTCACCCCGACCGAGCTGGTGCTGATGGAGGACCTCGGCTTCGCCGAGCGGGGCACGGCCTGGAAGGAGGTGCTGGAGGGCACCTTCGACCGCGACGGCGAGCTCCCGGTCAACCCCGACGGCGGCCTCAAGTCCTTCGGGCACCCGATCGGTGCCTCGGGCCTGCGCATGCTCTTCGAGTGTTGGCTGCAGCTGCGCGGCGAGGCGCCGCCCGAGCGCCAGATCGCCACCGTCGGCCCCGGCCGGACGCTCGGGCTGACCCACAATCTCGGCGGCGCGCCCGGTGAGGGCGTGAGCTTCGTCGGCATCGTGGGCACCGAGCTGGATCCGGGCTGATGAGCGGCGCCGCCGGCCACGACCTGCTGGCCGAGACCGAGGACCAGGCCGCCCTGCGCCAGCTGGCCCGCGACGTGGCCACCCGCGAGGTGGCGCCCCGGGCGCACCAGGCCGACGAGGAGGGCGCGGTGCCGGCCGAGGTGCGCAAGGCGCTGGCGGCGGCCGACCTGTTGCGCATCACGGTGGGCGAGCAGTGGGGCGGCATGGGCCTGGGCGACGTCGAGGCGTCGATCGTGCTGGAGGAGATCGCCCGGGCCGACGTCTCGTCGGCCATCTGCTGCCAGCTGACCTTCAACGGGCCGCCCCGCGGCATCGAGCACCTGGGCCCGCCGGCCATGAAGGAGCGGTGGCTGCCGGCGGCGGCCGACGGCGAGGCGCTCATCAGCATCGGCATCACCGAGCCCGACGCCGGCTCGGCCGTGCAGAACATGCGCGCCGCGCTGGTCGACGACGGGCCGGGGCGCTGGCGCCTCAACGCCTACAAGAACTATTCGACCCTGGGCGACGTGGCCCAGGGGGTGCTGGTGTGGTGCCGCTGGCCCGGCGGCGAGGGGGCCAAGGGGATCGGCGCCGTCATCGTGCCGACCGACCGCGCCGGGGTGTCGGTCACCGGGCGCCACCAGGGGATGGGCATCCACGCCGCCACCGAGGCCGAGCTGGCCTTCGACGGGGTGGAGATCACCGAGGACGACGTCCTGATCGCCGGTGACCCTTCCAGCACCGAGCCGTTCAAGGTGTTGCTGTCGCACCTGAACCACGAGCGCTGCGGCAACGCGTCCATGTGCATCGGGGCGGCGCAGGGTGCGCTGGAGCACGCGGTGCGCTACATGAACGAGCGCGTCATCGGGGGCCGCCCGCTGGCCGAGCTGCAGGGGCTGCAGTGGAAGCTGGCCGACATGGCGGTGCAGCTCGAGGGGGCGCGCCTGCTCTTGGCCCGGGCGGTGCGACTGGCCGGCCCGGGCGGGACGCCGCCCGCCCTCGAGACGGCGCTGGCCAAGACGGCGGCCAACCTGGCGGCCAAGTTCGTGTGCGACGAGGCCATGCAGATCCACGGCGGCTACGGCTATTCGCGCGAGTATCCGCTCGAGCGCGCCTATCGCGACATACGGGGGTTGTGCTTCGGTGCCGGGACCGTCGAGGCGCAGAAGAACTTCATCGGCCTGCGAGTCTCGGCCGGGGCCCGTACGGGTTCGCCCGGCTGGAGGGACCCACTGGGGTAGCAGGCTGAGGCCCCGGCATCCGGTGGGGTCGACGCGCCGGCCGCTCGGGAGACTCGTCGCGGTGGCGGGTGTCGAGCGACCGCGCCGTGCCAGGTCGACTCGGTGCCCTCCCGGCGGGGCGGGGTCACCTCCTCGACGCTCGTGGCCTGGGCCGGAGCTTCTCGCCCTCGGCCCGATTCCCGAATCTCCTCCTCCGGCGCGTGATGCCCGGCCTTTAAACTCGAGGTGTGCTGGCCTATTGCACCCTCTCGGGGGGCATCGGACTCGACAGCGGCTGGATCAGCTCATGGGGACACGGTCATGGCCAAAACCTTCTCCGCGGTAATCCCTCTACCGGCCACCTTCGTATGTCTAGGTGAGGAAAACGGAAACGAACGAGGAGACGCGACATGAAACACGCTACGCAGAACCGGAGCTCGACTGGCAAAGTGCCAGTGGGACGCCTGGTCACCGCCGCGATGGCTCTCGGAGGGCTGTCCGGATTGGTTCTGGCCGACGGTACGGCGGGCGCGGCGTCGAGCGTCGTCGTGTCGACGACCAAGAACACGAATTTTGGCACGATCCTGGTCAGCGGCAAGGCCCTGTACACCCTGAAGGCGAGCAAGACGGCCTGCTCCACATCGTGCTTGAAGATCTGGCCCGCGCTCATGCTGCCCAAAGGTGTGACGAAGGCCACGGCTGGGACCGGGGTGAACGCTTCGAAGCTCGGCACCGTGAAGCGCGGTGGCGCGCTTCAGGTCACCTATGGCGGCAAGCCGCTCTACCGGTTCGCTGAAGACACGAGTGCCAGCCAGGTGAACGGGAACATCACCGATACCTGGGGCAAGTGGTCCGTCGTGGTGACGAAGCCGGCATCGTCGAGCTCGAGTTCTGGGTCTGGCTCCGGTGGGTCGACGGCGGGCTCGGGCGGGGTGTCGTTCTAGCGCCGAGATCCGCGACCAGGGAGTCATCATGTCCTCAGTTCTCGTTGCGCCCTCTCGACCTCCCGTTCCTCCGCCGGCGATGCGAAGGGTTCGGAGGGCGAGTCGGCGACGGGTCGCGCTGTCGTCCCGTGTCTACCTCCCCGCGGCCGGGATAGCGGCTGTCGCCGCTGCCCTGGTCGGGATCGGTTGGGCCAGTCACTGGGGCGGTGAGCGCTTCGGTGGGTCCCTGACGAGTCTTCGCGTCGTCCTGGTGGGTCCGTTGACCCTCGGGATCATCGGGGTCTTTCTCGTCGTGGAGCGAATCTGGCCGGCCCAGCAGCGCCCGCCCTTTGCCCGCGGCTACCGTCACGACCTCCTTCTCACCGTCATGAACGTGGCGCTCGTCGCGCCACTGGTGACGGCGCTCACCCTCTCCTTCGTGGCGGTGGTTCGCAGAGGCCTGCCGTGGATCGTCTTGCCGAAGATCGGCCCGCTTCCCCACTGGGGTGCCATCGCCGTCATCGTCGTCGCCATGGACGGCTTGAACTGGTTTGTCCATCTCGCGAACCACCGCGTCCGAATGCTGTGGCGCTTCCACGAGTTGCACCATTCGCAAGAGGACATGAGTGTGTTGACCGTGTTCCGCACCCACCCGTTGATCCACGTCTCCTACCTGCTGGCACTGATCCCCGGCGTGGTACTGCTGGCCAACGGAGCGGTGTCGGTCACCGTGCTCGTCGTGTACGCCGGCATCGTTGCTTTCGCCCACTCCAATACCCGCTTGAATTTCGGGCCGCTCGGGCGGGTCTTCGTGAGTCCGAACTTTCACCGCATCCACCACCAATTGGACGGGCCACAGGACGTGAACCTCGGCTTCGCCCTGACGATCTGGGATCAGCTCTTCGATCGGGCGGTGTTCCCGACCGCAGAGACCGTCGGCATCGACACCGGGTTGCCCGGCCGACCGCTGATGGTGGAGCAGGCGACACCCCGCCCGCAGCACTTGGCCGTCCTCGCCGCTCAGCTGGTGGCGCCGTTCCGCCCTCTGCGCGACCTGACGGTGCCCACGTCCGTCAAATCGCTCCCGCATCGGTCCGCCGACGCAGCGACCGCCACCTCGAGCGGCGGTCGACCACCGGACCGCTGCAGCGAGCCACTGGCGGAGGTTGCGTCATGGTGACGGCGACGGTGGCGACGCGCCGGCGTTCGGGTCGGGCGTTGTTGGCGACCTTGGTCGGGACCCGGGCCGCGCCCCCCGCCGCCGACTGGGCTCTGCTGGCCGTCCGGGTGGCGCTGGCTTGGATCTTCATCTACTACGGGGCGGGGAAGCTCTTCGGTTCGTTCAACGGTCCGGGCCTGCACCGGACCGCTCTCTACTTCTCGCAGACCGCCCACCTCCATCCCGGTGGGCTGTTCGCCGTCCTCGGCGGGTTGATCGAGTTCGGCGGCGGGGTCGCACTCGCCCTCGGCCTCTTCTCGCGTCTGGCCGGCGTCGCTCTGTTCGGGGACATGGTGATGGCGATGATCACCGTGACCTGGGCGACGGGGATCAACTCGCTGTCGGACCCCCCGGGCTACCAGCTGAACCTTGCCCTGGCGGTCCTGGCGCTCGTCGCTGCCCTCCTGGGGTCCGGTCGATTCAGCCTCGACGCGCTCATCGAGCGACGCGTGGTGGAGGTTTAGCCGTGGCGGCGGGCACTGGCGCGCCGCCAGATACCCGTCGTGCAGATCTGACCGAGCTCGAAGCGGGATCGATGCCGCCGCCGTCCTCGGGCCGGCTCCGCGCATTGGCGGCCTGCCGCGCGACGCGGGCGGACCGGCTCGTCAGGATCTCGATGAACGTCGTCGGAGCGGTCGGCGCCGCGTACTTCGCGCAGGCCACTCTGAGGTTCTACCTGCAGACGCACCGGTTGCTCGGCGGGGCCTTCTTCGCCGAGCAGATGTGGGTGGTGCTCGCCTACCTCATTCGGCGCCCCGCACGCGTCGTGAGCAGACGGTGGGGCGACTGGCTCCTTGCCTTTGGTGGGACGTTCGGCGGCGTGCTGTTCCGACCCGACGGCGCCCATCTGCCGTGGGCCGTGACGGCCGGCCTGGTCGTCCAGCTCTTCGGCCTGGCCCTGTGCGTGACATCGTTCCTCGCCCTTGGCCGTTCCTTCGGATTCGTGGCGGCGGACCGAGGTCTGGTGAGACGAGGTCCCTACGCCGTCGTCCGCCATCCCATTTATGCCTCCTACCTCTTCCTTCAGTTCGGGTACCTGCTGCAGAGCATCTCGCTGCGCAACGCCCTCGTGATGGCGTGCGCGTCCGGCTGTAACGTCGGCCGGGCCCTGGCCGAGGACCGCGTGCTGGCGACGAACGAGCTCT
>DATNLP010000160.1:0-9786 GCA_035602795.1 Acidimicrobiales bacterium
TGGTTCCGACGGCGGCGTGTTCTCGTACGGCGATGCCGCCTACCTCGGCTCGGTGCCGGGCCAGGGCATCACGGGCCAGCCGCCCGTGGTCGGGATCAGCAGGACACCGACCGGATCGGGCTACTGGCTGGCGGGATCCAACGGGGCCGTCTACGCGTACGGTGACGCCGCCTTCCTCGGAGCGCCGAACGCCGCTCGGCTTGCCGCTCCGGTGTCCGGGGTCGCTGCCAGTCCATAGCGAACCTCCGCCCGCCGGCGGTCGCCCCCGGCAGTTACACGAAATCGGACCCGCCGTCGGCGTTGACGCAGGCGCCGGTGACGTAACCGTTGCGCTTGGAGGCGAGGTAGGCCACGAGCGAGGCCACTTCGTCGGGGAGGCCGGCCCGCCCCAGGTCGGCCGGCTGGTGGAACGTGCGGTCGATCCACGTCATGACGTCGGTGGGATCGGTCGGGTCGAGTCCCTCGGCCGCGAAGATGTCTTTGAGGTTCTCCGTGAAGCTGGCCGTGACGATGCTGCCCGGGCAGACGGCGTTGACGAGGATGCCGTCGGGCGCCAACGACTTCGCCAGGTTCTTGGCGATGCTGGTCACCGCCGCCTTGGAGGCGGTGTAGGCGACGAGGATCGGGCTCTGGCGCTGGATGGAATGGGCCGAGAAGAACACGACCCGCGCCCAGGGCGCGGCGCGCAGGAGCGGCAGCGCCACCCGCACGC
The DNA here is from genome assembly GCA_035602795.1 of Acidimicrobiales bacterium. Taxonomy (GTDB): domain Bacteria; phylum Actinomycetota; class Acidimicrobiia; order Acidimicrobiales; family RAAP-2; genus Bog-473. The sequence goes on from DATNLP010000160.1 coordinate 713, forward strand.
TGCGGACGGCCGACATGGTGCCGAGCGAGAAGGCGGCGTCCCAGCCGCTGTCGTCCAGCTGCTCGAACCGTCCGGCCGCCGGGCCGATGGTGTGCACCAGGATGTTGAGAGACCCCCAGCGATCGCCCACTTCGGCGAAGCCGGCGGCAATGGAGTTCGGGTCCGTCATGTCGACGCTGATGCCCACGGCGTCTGGGCTGCCCGCCGCTACGAGAGCCGACGCCGTCTCGTCGAGGGCCTCGCGCCCGCGGGCCATGACGGCCACCTTGGCGCCGTCGGTCGCCAGGATCTCGGCCACGGCCCGGCCCATGCCCTTGCTCCCACCGGTCACGACCGCGGTCGCGTCAGCCAGTCCGAGGTCCATGCGGTTCAGCCTCCTTCTGCCGTCGCCATGATCGGGCGATCACGACGCGGCCTCGTGTGCGCAGGTGTGGGTGTGACGCTCCTGGCCGAGGTTCCCACGTTGACTCACGAACGAGCCGGTCACGCTGTCTCCATCGCCGGAGCCGACATGACCGAATCCGGCATGCCTTCCTCCGTACCCCGGCGACTCGGCGGGGCCATGCTGTCGCGGCGCCGCGGGTCCGTCAACCGTCGGCACCCGCCGGGCGCACCGCCGGACCGGTGGCCGAGATCAACGATTTCCTCCAGGTGGGCGCGTAGCGTGTGCCCGGGATGTGGCGATCTTGACGATGTCCGACGGCGGGTCGCGGGACGCACGTGACGGTTGAGCAGGCCGTCCCCACCCTCGTGCTCATCGCCGTCGCGGCGGTGCTGGCGCCGCTCATCGCCGAGGTGCTGCGCAACTTCGTGGCCGTGCCCGAGGTCGTCATACAGATCCTGCTCGGCATCATCCTGGGCCCCTACGTGCTGGCACTGGCCCACCCCAGCTCGGTGGTCACCGCCTTCTCCGACTTCGGGCTGACCTACCTCATGTTCCTGGCCGGGACGGAGCTCGACCTGGCCACCATGCGCCACGGGCATCTCGGCCGGGCCGCCCTGGGCTGGGTGGTCTCACTCCTCCTTGCGCTGGCCGTCGGCGCCATCCTGAAAGGGACGGGGCTCGTCCTCGACTCCGTAGTCGTCGGCATGTGCCTGACGACGACCGCGCTCGGCACCCTCTTGCCCATCCTGCGAGACAACGGGATGCTCAAGACGTCGCTCGGTCCGACGATCCTGGCCGTCGGCGCCGTCGGCGAGTTCGGCCCCATCGTGGGGGTGGCCGTGCTGCTGACGAACCGGGACTTCCGGCTGACGATCGTCCTCCTGATCCTCTTCGTCGCCGTGGCCGCGGCCGCCGCGCTGCTGGCGCTGCGGGTGCACCCGCCCAAGTTCGTCGCGCTCCTGCGCCGCCACGTCGAGTCCACGTCCCAGCTCCCGATCCGGATGTCGGTGCTGCTCGTCATCGTCCTGGTCTTCCTGGCCATCAAGCTCAGCCTCGACGTCCTGCTGGGCGCCTTCGCGGCGGGAGTGGTGGTGCGCCTGTTCATCGAGGGCCCCGACCGCCGGGTCATCTCGAGCAAGCTCGAGGCGATCGGGTTCGGCTTCCTGATCCCGATCTTCTTCATTGAGAGCGGCATCAATTTCGACCTCCACGCGCTGATCCACCAGCCGAAGGTGTTGCTCCTGGTGCCGATGTTCACCGCGATCTTCCTGGTGACCCGTGGGGTGCCCACGTGGCTGTTCTTCCGGCGCGTGGTGGCCCGTGGGCAGACCGCCGGCCTCGCCATCCTGTCGGCGACCGGGCTGCCCATCATCGTGGTCATCACCACCCTGGGAGTGGACGAGCACCGGATGAAGCCCCAGAACGCCGCCGCGCTCGTGGCGGCCGGCATGCTGTCCGTGCTCATCTACCCGATCTGGGGCTCGCGGCTGCTGCGGCGGGGCGGGGTCGGGACGGAATCCGCGAACGCACCGGAGACGTCCTCGGAGGAGGAACCGTGACGACGGTCAGGGCCCGGATGGCTCCGCCGGGCCGTTCGCGGGCCGCCCACCTCCGCGAGTGGCGCCGGGAGTCCTTATGGCTCTGGCCCGCGGTGGCCGTCGTCGCCGCCTGGATAGGCGGGTCGCTGGCGGCGAGGTACCTCGGGGGCGTCAAGCTGCACGAGGGGCTCTTCCCGACCGACCTGGACGACGCCCGCACACTGCTCTCGACCATCGCGACCGCGCTGTTGACCTTTACCGGTGTCGTGTTCTCCATCACGCTGGTCGCATTGCAGATGGCCAGCACCCAGTACTCGCCGCGGGTGCTGCGGACGTTCGTGCGCAAGCCGGTCACCAAGCTGGCCTTGTCCACGTTCCTCGCCACCTTCGTGTACTCCTTGACGCTGCTGGCCCGGATCGGCACGGCGACCGGGCCCCACACCGTTCCCCAGGGCGCCGTCGCCATCGCCTACCTACTGGTGATGGCCTCGGTGATCGTGTTCGTCGTCTTCGTGAACTCCACCGTGCGCTCCATGCGGGTCAGCTACGTCATCCAGGCGGTCTTCAAGGAGACCGTCGGCACCCTGGCCCAGGCGTTTCCTGCGGCCGACGTCTACCGGGATGCTCCCCAGCCCACTCTCGCTTCCAACCCGCACCGCGTCCCCTTCGACCATGCCGACGCCGTGGTCGACGGGGTCGACGCCCACGCACTGGTGCAGCTGGCGGCGCGGCACGACTGCGTCTTGCGGATGAGCGTGCCCGTCGGGACTTACATGCCGCGGGGCTCCGACCTGCTCGAGGTGCACGGTGGCACCGTGCCGGGGACGGCCGACGTCCTGGCCACTCTCAATCTGTCGGCCGTCCGTACGCTGTACCAGGACCCCAGCTACGGCCTGCGCCAGCTGGTCGACATCGCGTGCCGCGCCTTGTCGGCCGCCGTCAACGACCCGACGACGGCGGTGCAGTCGCTCGACCGCATCCACGGGCTGCTGCGCGTTGCCGCCGCCCGACCTGATCCGACCGGCTTCTTCCTGGACGACCGAGGAGTGGTGCGGCTCGTCCGGCCGATCCCCGGGTGGGACCGTCTGGTCGAGCTCGCTTTCACGGAGGTGGAGGTGTACGGGTCCGGTGACCCGCAGATCCCCCGCAAGCTGATGGCCATCTTCGGCGATCTGGCCGGGTGCGTCTCGCCCGAACGCCAACCGGTGATCGAGCGCCACCGCGAGTGGCTGCGCACCGAGGTGGCACACCCGCACTCGCTCAGCCTGGACGAAGAGCTCACGCCGGACGCCCTCGGGCTCGGGTAGCTGACCCCCACCCAGACCCCGACGCCGACACCGCCGTGGCGTCAACCGGCGGCCGTCGACCCCGACTCGGGAGCCAGGGCGCTGACGGCGCCGTCGACGGTGGGGAAGAAGTGGTCCTCACCGATGCGGGCCGCCAGGCCGCTCCGGCGCATCTCCGCTCGGAGATGGTCGCCCGCCCGCGCCAACCCGAACGCGATGTGGTCGCGGTCGCAGGAGCTCAGCACCCGACCGAGCGCCCGTGACCCGGTGAAGTCGACGTCGGACATGCCCAGCGTGTCGAGGACGAGGACGCTAGTCGACGGCGCCCGGGTCAGCGCCGCGGCCACCTCCTCGCGGAAGTGCTCGGCGTTGGCGTACCAGAGCGGCGTGGCGAACAGGAGCACGAGGACGTCGGGGACCTGCGTGGTGGGGGTGCCGCCGTCGGTCGGCAGCCAACTGGTGGTGCCCGCCACCCGGCCCATGACGTGCAGCTGGGGACGGGCACTCAGGCGGACGTGGTCGAGGATGGCCAGGAGGACGGCCACGCCGATGCCCTGCTCCACGCCGACGAGCGCCACCGTCAGCAGGGTCACGGCAGCCAGGCCGAACTCGAAGAGGTCGAAGCGGAAGATGGACACCAGATCCCCGACGTGGAAGAGGCGCAGCGCGACGTAGATGAGGATGGCGGCGAGCGTGGCCAGCGGCACATCCTTGAGCACGCCCGCCACCGGAACGAGGAGCAGCACCACGGCAGCTGCCCCGAGGGCTCCGGCCTGGGTGCGGCCGCCCGCCGTCGCCACGGCACCCGTGCGCGGCGGGCTGGCGTCGACCGGGAAGGAGCCGATCAGGCCCGCCGCCACGTTCCCCGCGCCGACGGCCAGGAAGTCGCGGCCGGCGTCGACCTCGTAGCCGCCGCGGTCGGCGAAGGCGCGGGTGGTGGCTGCCGTCTGGGTGACCACGACCAGGGCCACCACGGCGGCCAGGGGGGCCAGGCTGCCGAGCGTCGACAGCGAGACGCCCGTTAGCCCGAGGTGCGGCGCGCCGGCGTGGACCGGTCCGAGCACGGCCACCCCGTGGGACTGCAGGTCGAGGCCGACGACCAGCGCCATCGAACCCACCAGCCCGATCAGGGCGCCCGGGACCCGGCGGTCCAGTCGGGCGCACACGAACATCACCGCCAGCACGCCCGCCCCTATCGCGACCGTCCACCCGTTGACCTGGCCCAGATGGGTCAGCACGTAACCCACCCGGTGCTGGTCGCTGCCCGAGGTGGGGGGCAGACCGAAGAAGTCGGGCAGCTGGTGGGCGATGATGATGATGGCCACGCCGGCGATGAAGCCCGTGATGATGGGGGCGGAGAGGAACTCGGCCAGCCATCCCAGCCGCAAGATGCTGACCAGCATGACCATGAGGCCCACCATGACGGCCAGGATCGACACGGAGTCGACGTAGCGCGTGGAGCCGGTGGCGGCGAGGCTGGCCACGCCCGCAGCGAAGAGTGGGGCGATCGTGGAGTCGGCTCCGACCGACACCTGAGGGTTGGAACCGAGCAGGGCGAAGAGCACCGTCCCGGCGATGAAGGCGTAGAAGCCGGTGATGGGCGGCATGCCGGCCAGCCGCGACGTCGCCAGCTGCTCGGGCACCGCGATCACCAGCAGCGTGATCCCGGCCACCAGGTCGGCGCTTGCCCAAGACCGGCGGTAGCCGTGCAGCGACGTCAACAGGAGTGGCCGGCGCACGGCGCCATCATCGCCCACCGGTGGGCCACGCCGGATGGACCCAATTGAATTGTCTAGTCTCGCGGCGACGGCCGGGATGCCGCCCGGGCGGACCCGCGGCATCCCCTGAAGGAGGCCCCCACCATGAGCGACTACCCCTACGCCGACCGCTTCGCCGTCAACCGCGAGCTGCCCGACAAGGGCATGAGCCGGGAGGAGGTGTTGGCCCAGCTGCACACCATGGCGACCGAGGAGGACGCCTTCTGGGAGACGGGCAAGTGCTCGGGGACGATGTACTGCGGTGACCACGACCACTACCGCTTCATGACCGAGGCCTTCGGCCTGTTCGCCCACGTCAACGTCCTGCAGCGCGACATGTGCCCGAGCGCCACCAAGTTCGAGGCCGAGATCATCTCCATGACGCTCGGCCTGCACCACGGGGACGCCGCCACCGAGGCCGGCGACGACCCCTGTGGCCTGGTCACCACCGGTGGCACCGGCAGCATCCTGCACGCCATCCTGGCCTACCGCGAGTACGCCGCCCAGGCCCGGGGGGTGACCCGTCCCAACGTGATCAAGCCCGAGACCGCGCACCCGGCCTTCGACAAGGCATGCCACCTCTTCGGCGTCGAGCTGCGGCGGGCGCCCGTCGATCCCCTCACCACCCAGGTGGACGTCGACTGGGTGCGTGAGCACACGGACGACCAGACGGTGGCGCTCATCGGCTCGGCCTGCAATTACGGCTACGGCACCGTCGACCCCATCACCGACCTGTCGGACGTCGCCCTCGAGAAGGGTGTGGGACTGCACGTCGACGGGTGCCTGGGCGGGTTCATCCTGCCCTTCGGCCAGGAGCTCGGTTACGACATCGACGTCTTCGACTACCGGGTGCCCGGAGTGACCTCCATTTCGGCCGACACCCACAAGTACGGCTACGCCTTCAAGGGATCTTCTGTTCTCAGCTTCCGCTCCAAGGCGCTGCGCAACGCCCAGTACTTCTACCTGACCGACTGGAGCGGGGGGAAGTACACCTCGCCCGGCATGGAGGGCTCGCGCTCGGGCGGTCTGATCGCCGCGACCTGGGCGGCCATGGTCCAGCTCGGTCACGCCGGGTACCTCGGCTACGCCAAGCAGATCTTCGAGACGTCCTTCGCCATGCAGGAGGCGGTGATCGCACATCCAGAGCTCCGCCTGGTGGGGAGGCCGACCTTCCTCTTCTCGTTCACCTCCGACGAGTTCGACATCTACCACGTCAACGACTTCATGCGGACGAGGGGCTGGCGCTTCAACGGGCAGCAGTACCCCAACGCCCTGCACATGGCGGTGACCCGGCCCCAGACCCAGGCGCCGGTTGTGCCGTCCTTCGCGGCCGACCTGGCCGACGCCGTGGCCTACGCCGAGGAGCATGCGGCCGAGGCGCCGAGGTCCGGCGCCATCTACGGGGGCGTGGCCGGCGGCATGACGGACGAGGCGGACGAGTTCATCCGCGCCGTCATGGCGGACATGCTCGACGGGCAGTCCTCCATCCCGCCCCAGTGAGCGCGGCGCCGCCGGGCGCGCCGACCGAGTGGGTGTCCGGCTGCGTCACGGCCCAGGACGTCCTGGACGCGGCGCTGGACGGCTTGCGCGACGAGACGGCGCGGGCGCCGAGCCTGCTACCGGGCTGGAGCGTCGGCCATGTGCTCACCCACCTCGCCCGCAACGCCGACAGCGTGGTCCGGCGCCTGGAGGGTGCGGCCCGGGGCGAGCTCCTCGACCAGTACGCCGGCGGCGTCGAGCAACGGCGATCCGATATTGAGGCGGGGGCAAGACGTCCGGCCGCCGAGCTGGTAGCCGACGTGGCGGCGACTTCGACGGCCGTGGCGCGTGTGATGGCCGAACTGCCCGAGGCGGCCTGGGACGCGCCGTCGCGCACGTCGCGCGGCGTGGTGGAGACCTCGCGCGACTGCGTCTTCGCCCGCTGGCGCGAGGTGGTGGTCCACCACGGCGACCTCGGCCTGGGGCCGGTGCCCCTGCCACCGGCGCTCGTCGAGGCCTGGCTGCCGCGCGAGCTGCCCGTGCTGGCCGGGCGCACCGACCCGGGACAGCTGCTGGCCTGGATCATCGGGAGGGGAGGCCCGCCGGTCCTGGCCCCCTGGTAGCGCGCGGCCGGCTACCCGGAGATGAAGGCGTTGCCGGCACGGTCCACCGCCACGCAGTAGGTGGTGGTCGGGCACGAGATGCTGGTCAACGCGTGGCCGTTGTCGATGAGGGTGCCCGAGTTCCACGACGCGCCGTTCCAGCCGAAGACGCGACCGAGCGTGTCGACGGCGCGGCAGAAGGTGGCGGTGGGACAGGAGACGCTGGTCAGGCCGGAGGCGTCGGTACCCGAGACCGGCGGCTCGGTGGCCATGGGGGTGGGCGCCGAGAAGGTCTGCCCGTTCCACGTCATGACGGCGCCGCTGCTGTCGACCAGGACGCAGAAGGTGGTGGAGGCGCAGGACACCGAATTGAGTTGGCCCGAGTTGTCGGGGTTGGTGGGCTGGGTCCAGCTGCCGCCGTTCCAGACCGAGGGGCCCCCCTCGGCGGCCACGCAGAACGTGGGCGAGACGCACGAGATCTGGTCGGCTGCGCCCCAGGCCCCCAGGTTGCCCGACCAGCCGCTGCCGTCGTAGTCGAAGGAATTCCCCTCGCCGTCGATGCTGATGCAGAAGGTGGGGCCGGTGCAGTCGATGGCCGTGAAGCCCTGGGCGGCGGCAATGGTCGCCGGGGCGCCCCAGCCCGACCCGTTGTAGAAAGCGACCTGGTTCAGGCTGGGCGCGGCCGCGCAGAAGTTGGCGCCGGCGCACGACAGGTAGGACACGCCGCTGGGCGCGGGCGACCGCACGGGCGACCCGAGGGGGGACACCTTGGCGAGGTAGAGGCGGTAGGTCTGCCCGGTGGTCGACCCGGTGAGGCAGACGCCGGGCGAGGGGCACGACACCACCGACAGGTTGGCGCCCGGTGCCACTTGGATCGCCTTGGACCACGCGCCGGCGGGCCCGGGCGCGGTCGACGTGGTCGTCTTGGCGGTGGTGGACGTCGTCGCGTCGGCCTGGCCGGTGCTGGCGGGCTTGGAGCTGCACCCGGCGGCGAGCACGGCGAGCGCCGCCGCAGCCAACGCCAGGGCGACCGGTGCGGGCCGCCTCCGCACTACTGGCGGACGGCGAGCCCGTTCGCCTCGAGAGCCCGGTGGCGTGACCATGTGTCGAGCACGATCAGCGTCTTGGTGCCGGTGACGCGACCGCGGCGGCGCAGCTGCTCAATCACCTGTCCCAGGCGCTCGACGTCGGGCACCTGGAGCCAGACCAGCGCGTCGGGATCACCGGCCGTCGTGAACACGGCCTGCACCTCGGACAGCTGCATGGCCGTCTCCTGAATCTCCTGGAGGTCGGCCGTGCCGGCAAAGCGCACCTCGGTGAAGGCCTGGATGGGTCGCCCGGCCTTGCGGTGGTCGACGACAACGGTGTACCCGGCGATGACACCGGTGCGCTCGAGACGCTCGATGCGCCGGGTGACGGCCGAGGCGGACAGTGAGACCTGCTCGCCGATGTCGGCCATGGTCCGGCGTGCGTTCTGTGACAATAATTCGATGATCTGGTGATCGATCGGATCTAGTTCCTCTGTTCCCATGGCGTCAGCCTAACGAAGCGAACCTTGCCCGCACATTCAGTGCATGGAGAGGGCGAAACCTTGTGGCTCCGTTGCGCGTGAGGGGTTCCCGAGCCCTACCTGTGGCGCCGGTGCACGGAGACGGCATAGTCGTCGTGCTGGGAGAACGGGTGTCGGTCCCAGGTCGACCAGCGGTCCTCGAGGTCCAGTCCGGCCCGGGCCGCCAGCGTGTCGTGGTCGGCCGGGCCGAACCCACCGCGCTGCAGGGTGTAGCCGGCGACGAGCCGGCCGCCCGGCTCGAGCCAGCGGCCGGCGTTGGCGATCACGTCGCCCTCGGTCCCGGGACGCACGAAGATGAGGACGTTGCCGGCCATCACCACGACGTCGAAGGTGCGCCCGAGGTCGAGCGCGGGGTCGGCCAGGTCGCCCTCGACCCAGCGCAGCGCGGGCGCCTTGCGCCGGGCGGCCTCGAGCATGGCCGGGTCGACGTCGAGGCCGACCACCTCGTGGCCCCGTC